>NZ_JRAR01000040.1:0-25299 GCF_000768935.1 Porphyromonas sp. COT-290 OH860
CGTCGGCAAGCCTTGATACTAGAAGGCGTTTTGTGTGTCCTCATATACCTTAAACTTAAAAGGGTCTGCGCCAAAATCAAATTTTGACACAGACCCTTTGGCTATCCATATTGATGCGATCGAACAGATAATCTAGCTACCGTATACGGCGAGGTAGATAGAAAGACTCCGACCCATCGCCTCGCTCATCTACACGAGGGAAGCCCTTAGTCTTGAACTTAATCATCTTATTTTCTGGATAGAATGTAGCCTCCTCCGTCCAATACTTATTGCCACCATTTGCCTTGATCTCGCTCTCGTCGGTGAGCACACGGCTAAAGATGATTTTATTGCCACGTGTATTGTACGAGCCCTCGGCATGACGATAGGGAGCATACCAAACAGCGGGATCGTTGTCGTACATCTTGAACTTACCGCTATAGATATCGGTCGGCTTATCATCTTTCTTCTTGGGATCGGCGAAGAGCTTAAAGCCACGAATACCCGAGGGACTTGGCAACGTCTGCCAAGCTGTACCTCTCAGCCCCGGCGTTAGGTAGAAGATATCCCCTTGCTTACCATCACCCCATCCGAAGAGGAAGTTCTTATTTTCAAAGGTTAGCGTCCACTTCGTCGCATCGATTTTGGCTCGCTCAGTGTAACTCGCTATGGGCTGCGGGCCTATTGGCCTACCTGCATCATCGACTTTCTGCCCCAACTGACCTCGTAGGATGAGCGTATTGCGCTCAAGCTGGTAGGTTCCCTTGGAGCCGGTAAAAGGTGCAAAGCCAGTGTGAACAGCATCGTAGTATACCTCAAACTCTTTATCGGAGGTAAACCTGATGGTCAGAGGAGTTCCCTCTGCCGACCAATGCTGCCCTTTCAGCGATGTTTCGATACGCGGATACTTAGGCTTCGAATCTCCGCAACCAACCAGTCCTATACCAATGAGGACGAGCGTCAGAATAGTTAATACCCTTTTCATACTGTCTAGTGGTTTATGTTATACTTAAATATCAATAATCCTCAGCCTTGGCTCCTAGAGATCGCTCCACTTGTGGATCGTGGAGCGTCTGTTACTAGACACTTAACGGCTTGTAAAACCGACAAATTGTGGATCGAGGGGAAAAATATAATTCACAGAAGCAATATCCTACCTCCTCAAAGCGACATATTGCCCATGAGGCTGAGGAAATCGGAACATGACTGTATGGAAATCTTTGTACCTTTGGCAGAAATATATAGAATAGCAGTATATGGATCAAAGTATGTGCTGGCGTCGGTTGCTATCGCCTCGTAGGCTTGGCTCCGAAACCAGACAAGGTGCGGCACCAGACTCTACACGTAGCGACTTCGAGCGTGACTACGATCGCCTCGTCTTCTCGCCACCCTTTCGCCGTCTACAAAACAAAACACAAGTCTTCCCTCTACCCGGCAATATATTCGTGCACAATAGACTAACGCACAGCCTCGAAGTGAGCTGCCTTGGCCGTTCGCTGGGCAACATTGTCGCTGAGGGGCTAGAAGCCAAGTATCCTGATGCGAGGAACACTCCTTTCCGAGCCATTAGCTCGATCGTCAGCGCTGCTTGTCTGGCGCACGACATGGGCAATCCCCCCTTCGGTCATAGTGGCGAGCGTGCTATCGGCGCATACTTCCGAGAGGGGCGAGGGAGGCAGTGGCGTGAGGAGATAGAGAAGGAGGGAGGCCGCTGGACGGACTTCTTACAGTTTGAGGGGAACGCCAATGCTTTTCGCCTGCTGACACATCAGTTCAAGGGAAGAAGGCCCGGCGGCTTTGCTCTAACCTACAGTACTCTCGCCAGCATCATCAAATATCCATACAGCAGTGAGCAGAGTGCTCCCAAGGGCAAGTTTGGGTTCTTCCAGACAGAGGAAGGCACGATGCGTCAGCTCGCTGACGAGCTAGGACTCATCAAGCTCTCCGATCAGCCGCTCTCCTACGCCAGATATCCACTTGTATATCTAGTCGAGGCTGCCGACGATATTTGCTATCAGGTGATGGATATTGAGGACGCATACAAGCTACATATCCTATCACGCGAGGAGGCTTCTACACTACTGCAAGCCTTTTTTTCTGACGAAGATTTGGAGATACTTGCCCAACGCCTCAGCCAAATCGGGGACCCCAACGAGCAAATTGGCTACCTGCGTAGTAAGGTCATTAACCTCTTGGTTGAGGAGGCCGCAGCTATCTTCCTCGAGTACGAAGGGGAGATCCTAAGAGGTCAGTTCGACGGCGCCCTGATTGGCCGCCTCTCCCCTCGCCTCAAAGAGGCATACAGAGCTTGTAGCGAGGTCGCTTGGGCACGGATATACTGCGCCAAGGAGGTACTAGATGTCGAGTTGGCAGGACATCAGATCTTCGGCTCTCTGCTGGATAAGTTGCTCGAGGCGCTTCACCACCCAGACTATACGTATAGCAAGGCTCTCTTGGGGCGAGTCAGCTCTCAGTACGACACGGCACAGACTACGACCTACGGACGTATCCAGTGTGCTCTAGACTATATCTCGGGTATGACCGATATCTACGCCCTAGACCTCTATCGCAGGATCACGGGCATGAACCTGCCGGGGATCTAGCTAGACGACTATGATCATGAATAGACAAGTAATTTATTTACCCAAACAGAAAAAATACCACTTAAGAAAATGACAAAAAAAAGCAGTTTGCTAGCCCTCGTGGTTCTAGCACAGACTTGGGGATTATCTTCAATAGAAGCTAAGGCACAAGTTCGTCCACAGCGAGCCGTGCAAGTAAGTGTAGCAGCTCAGAGCAAAGGATTTGAGCTGTCGTATGAGTATCGCCCCGACTTTGCCAATAGGCTCCTTGGTTTCAAGGGGTTTGTAGGCTACGGCATGCAGAAAACGACCGGCGGCACTTGGACATTCACGACGCATTACCTCAACCACAAAGAAAGCTTCGAGAAGAGATCTCTTATTTCAGCTCCAGACCACAATGAAGTTTCATTCGGGGGTGAAGTCAATATCCTACTCGGGGGGCGTAGGCACGCCGCCGAGATAGGTGCTGGTATAGCAGTAGATCACTTCAGCCATGCGATGAACTATTACTCCAAACACAAGGATCTAGGAACTCACCCCAAGCTCAAGACTTTAGAGCAAGCTAAACCCTCTAAGTGGGCGTCTCATGCTTATCTGCGCGCAGGTTATAGATACACGCACGGCAGCGGTCTGATGGCTGGTATTGGGATTAACTACCTCCAGCTCCAAGGGCCATTTACCTACTTCTACTCATCTACACAGAGCTGGATGCCATATCTGATGCTCGGATATGCCTTCTAGAGGCTGAGCACAACCCTCCCCAAACGACTACGGGCTGAGTACTAGAAATAGTACTCAGCCCGTAGTCGTTTGGGAGCGCTAATGCGCTTGGGTTCATTAGAAGATATACTTCACTCCAATCTGTGCTCTCCAGCGAGAGTCGATATTGGCCTGCTCCCAAAGATTCTTGAGAGGCGTGAAGGTGTACTTGCCACCTCTGAAGCCAAGTGGGTTGATAGCATCGTACTGTACATAATAGCTCTGACCCCATGCACGATTAAAGAGGTTACCTAGGTTGATAACATCGGCATTGAGCTGGAGTGTATGGCGACGACCACCCACATTGAGGAAGAAGTCCTGAGCAAAGTGGAAATCAATCTGATTGACAAAAGGCGTTACCAAACCATTACGCTCAATGAATGTACCTCTGTGCTTGGCAATCTCAGGATTGTTGTTGATGAACTCCTTAAACTGCTGCTTCTGCTCATCTGCTTCTGCCAGAACAATCGTTTTCTTCGTGCTTGGGAGGAACGTCGTACGCTTAGTAAATGGCATGGCATCGATCTCGGCATCGGTAGGTACATAGAGGAGGTCATTGCCTCGAGCGCCATCGCCATTGAGGTCGCCATTAGTTACTACGCTGAAACGGTTACCACTCTGACCATTGTAGATCAGACCAATCGTCGTAGCGAAGTGTTTAGCATACTCTACACGATAGCTAAGGTTACCCACGATGCGGTGACGCATATCGAAGTTACTTAGGTAGAGCTCGTGCTCCTTGTCGCCATAGAATCCTTGGTTGTACTCCCAAGTACTCTTGGCTTGGCTACTTGCCCCGTCATTAACGCTCATGGCACGACCATAGGTGTAGGCGATAGATGCGCTTAGACCGAAGGCAAAGTCCTTGCTCAGAGTCGTCGTAACGTTATAGGTATACCCCTTGTTCGTATTGTCGAGTAGAATGATGTCGCTGAAGTTCTTGCCATCTACCTGCTCGTAGAGAGGACGCTCTAGCGATCCCTGCTTGAGGGTCTTGTCGGTAGCTCGATAGTTGAGGTTCCTCACCACAATGTTGTTGAGGTTGTGCGTATACATACCCTCTACTACAGCTTTGACGTCACCGGGCAATAGAGCCTCGAAGGCAAGGTTGAAGCGAGCAACCTGTGGGAATTTGAAGTTCTTAGTGATGAGGTCGATTTCCGAAGTACGTGTCTGAGCGAACTGGCTATTGACATCAGGATTGAAGCGTAGATCCTTGGCACCCTTACCACTTAGGCGTAGACGAGTGAACTCAAGCCCTGTATTGCTGAAGCTATTAGACACCCATACGAATGGAATACGGCCAGTGAAGATACCAGCACCCCCACGGAGCAAGAAGCGACGCTCTTCGTCGATCTGATAGCGGAAGCCAAAGCGTGGCGACCAGAGAGGTGTAGCCTGTGGCATCGTGTGGTTCTGCACGCCGTACTGCTTGGCGATATCGCTACCGTTGAACTTATCATTTGCTCTAGGCTGCTCGAAGAAGAGTGGCAGATCCATACGCAAACCAAGAGTCAAACGGAGCTTAGAGTTTACCTTCCAGTCGTCCTGCACATAGAAGCCAAGCTGAGCTGCCTTGAAAGCGGGTGCATAGCGTGGGTCTTTCGTTACATTGACGTCGGCAAATGAGTAATCGTACTGGTCGGGGCCTTCCTCCTGTGGTGTCCCAATCTTGAAGAACTTATCGAGTGTATCGTAGCGGTACGAGCCGTAGTTCTCACGGATAAAGAGGTTCTGCATCTGGAATAGCTCGTTGTGCGTACCGAAGGTTAGGGCGTGGTCGCCGATATTCCAGTTGAAGTTGTTGGTCAGTGTGAAGATATCTTGGTCGAGGCGGTTAGCCATAGAGAAGCGCTCCGTGCCAAAAAGTACGCTTCTATTGTCGTCGATATTCACCTGAACGTGTGGGAAAGGCTTGCCGTCTGGTGTGCGGAAGTCACGTACACGAGTGTAGCCGAAGCGGAACTCGTTGTTCATGTTGCTACCGAAAGTCGAGTTGAGCTCAGTGACAAGCGAGTGCGTCTTGTTGTTCATCGTATAGCCATTGTCGTTGAGGCGAAGCTGATTGCGCGAACGACCGAAGTTGAAGCGGCTACCTTGTACATAACTATAGCGCACGTTGAGGCGGTGTGCTTGATTGATGTTCCAGTCGATACGGGCTAGAGCCTTGTAGTTGGTCGTAGGAATGTCCTTCTTGGCGTAGCCTCCGCCGTCATATCCGCCAGAGATCTTCTTGATATGCTCGATGATTGGGTCAATGTCCTTGGCTTCGATAGCAGATCCATCACCGACGTTAAACGAAGTCTGAGTATTGCGATCTACATATTCGCCATTGACGAAGAAGAACAACTTGTCCTTGATGATTGGACCGCCGAGCGTGAAGCCGACTGTATTCTCAAACTGCTTATCCAATTTCTTACGCTTGGCCACATCGGCACCAGAAGTCGTCCCGTAGAAGTCCTGATTGTGGAAGTAATCGTAGGCAGAACCCTTCCAAGTGTTGGATCCACTCTTCGTAATAGCGTTGATCCCACCACCAGTGAAGCCACCTTGGCGCACGTCGAATGGAGCAATCACCACCTGTAGAGCATCAATCGCCTCGAGAGAGATAGGGTTAGCACCCGACTGACCGCCATTGGTCCCAGAGCTAGAGAGCCCGAATACGTCGTTATTTACAGTACCATCAATCTGGAAGCTATTGTATTTGTTGCTACTGCCCGCAAAAGAAATCCCAGAGCTCGTTACATTGGCCTGAGGTGTGAGCTTGGCAATATCCATAACGCTACGGCTAACCGAGGGGGTACGGTCAATCGCTGTGCGGTTGAAGCTGCTGGCGGCACCAGTACGTGTGGCATTAAGGCTGTGACTTCTGGAGCCAGTCACGACAACCTGCTCTAGAGCCTTGGAGTCGTCCTTGAGCTTAACGTTGATCGTCTCGGTATCCCCAAGTGATAGCATCACGTTGTTCATCACTACGGTCTGATATCCGATATACGAGATCTCGATCGTATAAGGTCCACCGGGGCGAAGTCCTTGTAGGTTGAAGTTCCCTTTTACGTTGGTGGCTACACCATACACCGTGCCAGTAGGGATATGTTTGGCCACGACAGAAGCACCAATCAAGGTTTCCTTGGTCGCAGCATCGGTAATCGTACCATTGATCCCGGAGGTCGTCACCTGAGCATCAAGCCCAGTGTAGCAGACACCGAGTAGTACGAAGGCCAAAAGGCGAAGTAGATGTTTCTTCATAAGGAATGAAAATTGAGAATAAGTAATTGTGACTATTAGCCCTGAACAAAAAAAAGCGACGGATGCAAGTCTACTCCCCTGTGGGAAGTGCCATGCATCCGTCTATTATGACTAAAACATCGGCTTAACCGTTTGAATGATTATTCGGCTGATGTTTCTTCGGTGCTCTCTGCAGTTGTTTCTTCAGTAGCCTCGGCGGCTGCTTCTGCAGCTTCCTTAGCGGCTAGAGCTTTCTTCTCTGCTACCTGAGCAGCCTTAGCCTTGTTTGCAGCCTGCTCTGCTTCGAAAGCAGCCTTGGCAGCATTGAGCTTTTCCTGCTGGAGGTTAGCCTTGATCGTACCGAGAGCAGCTTCGCAGCTCTTGGTCCAAGCCTCAAACTTAGCCTGAGCAGCCTGCTCGTCGAAAGCGCCCTTCTTGATACCACCCTGTAGGTGCTTCATCAGAAGTACACCCTCACGAGAGAGTAGGTTGCGAGCTGTGTCGGTAGGCTGAGCACCGTTAGTAAGCCAATAAAGTGCGCGCTCGAAGTTCAAATCTACTGTGGCAGGATTGGTATTTGGGTTGTAAGTACCAATCTTCTCAATAAACTTGCCATCTCGTGGCGCTCTACTGTCTGCAACGACGATCTTATAGAAGGCATAACCCTTGCGACCGTGTCTTTGCAATCTAATTTTAGTTGCCATTAAAAACGTTGAATTTAGAAATCTTGCTTGCATTATTGCTTAGCGAGTGCAAAGGTACGGCTTTATATCCTCATACACAAGAGCTAGCTGGAGCCTAACCCCAAGGTTATAGGCGGAGATATGACCGATCGTCCGCCGCTCATATCTTCTAGAGAAGCTACATCTGCAAGAAAGGGTAGATCTGTACGAAGCCGTAGGCACGCTCGATCTGCTCGTACATCACTACATCATCTTCTATTCTGGGGACAACCCTGCGGAACTCGCTGAGCAGATCCTCCAATACTGGTGAGGTCGTCGCAGGGCGACGGAACTCAAAAGCCTGAGCCGCGTTCATCAGCTCAATACCGAAGATCCGGTAGAGGTTGTCAATCAGAGGCAGCAGCTTAGTGGCTGCATTGGCACCCATAGATACATGATCCTCTTGATTGTTTGAGCTGACAATAGAGTCGGACGAAGCGTTGAAGCAATACATCTTATTCTGGCTAACCATTGAGGCTGCTGCATACTGTGGGATCATCAAGCCAGAGTTGAGGCCGGGCTTAGCCACAAGGAAGTCTGGCAATCCTCGCAGGCCAAAGATGAGCTGTGCTACACGGCGCTCGGAGATATTACCCAGCTCTGCCAGTGCCAAGGCGAGGAAGTCATAGACCAAGGCAAGTGGCTGTCCGTGGAAGTTCCCCCCCGATAGGATCATATCTTGCTCGGGGAAGATGGTTGGGTTGTCCGTCACGCCGTTGATCTCGTCCTCGACCACACGTCGCACATGAGCGATGGCATCATAGGACGCTCCGTGCACCTGTGGGATACAACGAAACGAATAAGGGTCTTGCACGTATGGCTTAGGCTCTCGAATGTGTGCACTCCCCTCTAGGATATGCCTTATATGCCGTGCCACCTGTATCTGCCCTTGGTGGTTGCGTATGGTATGTAGCTCCTCGGTGAATGGAGCGTCGAGCCCATTGAACCCCTCGAGCGAGAGAGCTGCTATGCTACTGCTCATCGTCATCAGTCGCCTAGCGTGTATGAGTGCGTAGACACCATGTGCAGACATAAACTGAGTGCCATTGAGCAGAGCTAGCCCCTCCTTGCTCTTGAGGGTGACTGGCTCAATGCCTGCCTGAGCCAGTGCCTCGCTAGCAGGCATTCGCTTGTCTTGATAGTACACTTCGCCCAAGCCAATGATCGGGAGGAAGAGATTGGCCAGTGGCGCAAGGTCGCCAGAAGCGCCCAGAGAGCCACGGTCGAATACAACGGGCGTAACGTCCTTATTGAGCATCTCGATGATCCACTCGACGGACTGGAGCTGTACGCCACTATGACCCAAGGATAGAGCGTGAGCCTTGAGTAGGAGCATCAGGCGCACGATCTCTCTCTTGACTTCTCGACCAGTACTACAAGCATGACTCTTAATGAGGTTCTCTTGTAGTGTAGTCAGATCCTCTAGCGAGATACTCCTATTACATAGGGAGCCGAAGCCCGTGGTAATACCGTAGAGGGGGCGATCAGATCTAGTGACCTTATCGTCGAGATACTGCCTACAACGCTCAATGTTTTTCACAGCTTGTGGAGCGAGCTCCACCCTGAGCGGCTGGAGGACAAAAGCCTCCAGCTGCTCAATGGTGAGAGCCACATCGCCTACAACGATCTTGTTTTTCATAATGACAGGGGATAGTTCTAGATCATTGTAATGATGTTTTCGTCTGCTCAAAGACCGCACGCTCTCTGGCGATCGCATCGGCCTCTAGGCGATCGGCCTCCTCGGCAAGAGCACGCACGAAGGCTTCGTCTGTGATTGAGGTCAAGTTGATACGTACGTTGAGCAGTGCTCCCAACACGGCGGTGCGTGCACACATCATGGCCACACAGCCGTCGGTAATCGCATTGCTATTGCCTTTGGCTACGACGACCTCGGCCAAAGAGAGCAACTCATGCGCACGCCGAGCCACTGCCATCGGTATGTTGGCTGCGAGCTTGGTGCGCTCTTGGATTTGTGCGGTACGATAGGCCTTCTCTTCGTCTGTTTCTTTGGGTAGCTTGAAGGCCTCGAAGACCAAGCGATAGGCATCGCTATCTCTGTCAATGTCCGCCACTAGCTCCGTGCGTAGCGCCTCAGCCTTGCTCGCTAGCTGGCGCATCTCCTCCTCAACCTCGACATAGCGTTTTTTGCCGATAGTCAAGTTGGCCACCATCTGTGCTAGCGCCCCAGCAATAGCCCCATTAAGGGCTGAGATACTCCCCCCTCCGGGTACTGGCTCCGAGCCAGCAGTCTCGAGGATAAAGTCTTGTAGGTTTAGATCTTTGAGCATTGTTTATAAGATTTTAATCGTTGATTTGCGTGTAATGAGGTTAAATCACGGGATAGCGGACACCACTCTTAATGGTATCTCGCACCAAGTTCATACCGAAGTGATAGGAGAGGAATTTATACGAAGGGAAGCGAATGATCGCCATATCCGCCTCTTTGCCCACCTCGATGCTTCCGACACGATCGGCACGCCCAATAGCGGCAGCACCATTGATCGTCAGAGCCGAGATAGCCTCCTCGACCGTCATATTCATATAGATAGTCGCCAGAGCGATCATCAGAGGGACAGAGGACGAGAAGCAGCTACCGGGGTTGAGGTCAGAGGCCATCGCTACGGCACAGCCTGCATCAATCATTTTGCGTGCTGGGGCATAGTCCGCCTTGAGGGAGAAAGCGGTACAGGGCAATACCGTGGCCACCGTCTGGCTCTTGGCCAGAGCAGCGATACCCTGCTCCGAGATCTGGAGCAAGTGGTCTGCCGAGAGGCAACCCAGCTCTGCGGCTAACTCCGTTCCGCCGAAGGGGACGATCTCATCGGCGTGCATCTTAACCTCGAAGCCCATCGCCTTGGCTCCCGTCAGGAGTGTGCGTGTCTGTTCGTGGTCGAAGACACCTCGCTCGGTGAAAATGTCGCAGCACTCGGCCAAACCTCGAGCCTTAACCTCTGGCATCACCTCTTGGAGCAAAAAGTGAATGAACTCCATCTCCCGCCCCTTGTACTCGGGAGGAGTATCGTGCGCCCCCATAAAGGTGGAGTAGATAGAGAGCGGATGCGTCTGCTCTAGCTCGGCTGACGCCTCCAGTTGTAGCAGCTCGGTAGCCAAATCCATACCATAGCCACTCTTAGCCTCTACCGTAGTTACTCCTTGGCGGAGCATGGCGTCTAGATGATCTCTAGCCGAGGCGACGAGCTCCTGCTTGGTAGCCTTACGGGTGGCACGCATTGTGCTGGCTATCCCACCACCTCGCTCCATGATACTCATATAGCTATCGCCTCGCAGCCGCCACTGAAACTCGTCTTCTCTATATCCGCCGAAAACCAGATGCGTGTGGCTATCGACAAAGCCCGGGAGCACACAGCAGCCCGCAGCATCTATCTCGTGGCAGCCTCGCACATCCTGCTCCGACACGCCCGACATCGGACCCACGTAAGTGATGATGCCCTGACGAGCGATGACAGCCATAGGCCCCTCGAAGACGCCTATTGCATTCATCTGCTCGGCTCCTCGTTTAGCTCCTCGCCCCTCGCAGGTCACTAGCTGAGCGATGTTTTTGATGAAGATATTGCCGACAGGTTTCATCGCCTTACTCCATAATCTTGTTTTCGAGTACTTGGTCTATGGAGAACTGCTCGAGGCCGAGGTAATACTCTGCTACATCAATCAGAGCAGCCATAGGCACTAGCCCTACGATCTCTGCTCCTACGACCTCCACGCCATAGCGGCGAGCCTCCATACGCACCATCTCGTGAGCTCGATAGAGGGCTGTCTTGGTGAAGTCTGTAAGATTCATAGACACCTGCGTGATGCCTCGGTCGGTTAGCTCGACTCCCATAGCCTTACAGAAGCGCAGCCCCCCACCGATGAAGCGAACTTTCTTGGCGATGGCAGAGGCGATGTCGAGATTGGACGTGCTTAGATTGACGTTGTATGCTACGAGGGGCATTCGAGCTCCTACAGCGACCGTACCACTAGTGGGGTGGCGATGTGCTGGGCCGAAGTCTGGTCGCCACTCCTCTTGCTTGATCTTCTCCTCCATGCCCTCAAACTCGCCCTTGCGAATATTGGCGAGGTTCTCTCTGTGGGCTGCCGAAGCTGACTTCTCATAGAGGAATACAGGAATGTCGTAGCGACTCGCAATCTCTGCGCCGACCTCTTTGGATAGGGCAATGGCGTCCTCCACAGTCACATTCTTGATCGGTATGAAGGGTACTACGTCTACCGCCCCCATACGAGGGTGCTGCCCCTCGTGCTTGGTTAGGTCAATGTGTTTCTGGGCAATACCTATGGCCTCTAGCACTGCGGCCTTGAGCGGCTCGGGTTCGCCTACCACAGTTACCACCGTGCGGTTGTGGTCTTCGTCACTGCTATAGTCTAGTAGCCTAACGCCCTCTGTCGCACGGAAGGGCTGTACGATTAGCTCGATCGTTTCTTTGTTACGGCCTTCACTGAAGTTAGGCACACACTCCATTAATCTTTTTACAGTTGTCATCGTGGTGTGATTAAAATATGAATACTGTGTTTGTATTTGATTGCTTGCATTATCCAAGTAGGCTATCCAGCAAGGCATCATCTACGAGGTAGGGCAGAGTGATGTGGTAGCCTTGATTTGCGTGCGTTTGGTTAAACTCCTCGGAGGTACTCATAGCATTGCGGTTGCGCGCCCACGAGCGTCGAGCCACGCCGCCCATCACGTCCCAGAGCATAGCCGTACGTAGTATCTCGTCTACACGCTCCGAGCCGTCGAGCACCATGCCGAAGCCGCCGTTGATGCTCTTGCCTATGCCTACGCCGCCGCCATTGTGCAGGGCTACGAGGCTCATACCTCGGGCTGCGTTGCCTGCGAAGCACTGCACCGCCATATCGGCCATGACGTTGGAGCCGTCCTTGATGTTGGAGGTTTCACGGAAAGGCGAGTCCGTGCCTGCCGTGTCGTGATGATCTCTACCGAGCATGATAGGGCCAACCTTGCCCTCTCTCACCATTTGGTTGAAGCGCAGAGCTATCTGCTGCCTACCTACGGCATCTTGGTAGAGGATACGTGCCTTGGTCCCCACGACTAGGGCATTCTGCTCGGCATCTCGTATCCATATATAGTTGTCCCTGTCTTGCGCTCGCCTATTGGGATCTATGCACGCCATAGCCGCTTGATCGGTGGCGTGCAGATCCTCGTCCTTACCCGATAGACACACCCAGCGGAAGGGGCCATAACCATAGTCGAATAGCTCTGGCCCCATGATGTCCTCGACGTAGCTTGGCCAGATAAAGCCGTCCTTGTCGTCGATGCCATTCTTGGAGATTTCGTGGACTCCGCTATCGTAGATCGCCTTCATGAAGGCATTGCCATAGTCGAAGAAGTATGTCCCTCGAGCCACAAGGCCCTTGATTACCTCATAGTGCCGCCTTAGACTACGGTCTACGGCAGAGGCGAAGGCGTAGCGATCTTCTTTGAGGAGCTTGGTACGCTCCTCGAAGCTCAGCTCCACTGGGCAGTAGCCCCCCTCGTAGACAGCATGACAGCTCGTTTGGTCGGAGAGTAGATCTATATGTATGCCTCTCTCTAGAGCATACTCTAGGAGATCCACAATGTTGCCATGGTAGGCGATAGAGGTGGGGGCACCGCTCTCTAGCCCTCTCTTGGCTACCTCGAAGGCCTCGGGGATCGAGCAAGCGATGTGCTTGACCCAGCCCTGCGAGTGGCGGGTGATAATGCGTGAGTAATCGACCTCTGCCGTGATCGACACCGCCCCTGCGATATCGGCAGCCTTGGGCTGAGCTCCACTCATACCGCCCAGACCAGAAGAGATAAAGAGCTTACCCGCCAGATTGCCTCCCGAAGGGATATTCAATCGCTGGCGCCCAGCATTGAGTAGCGTATTGAATGTGCCGTGTACGATGCCCTGTGGCCCGATGTACATCCAGCCACCAGCGGTCATCTGTCCATAGTTAGCCACACCCATTTGGGCTGCTATTTCCCAGTCTTTGATGTTGTCGAAGAGGCCAATCATCATCGAGTTGGTAATGATGACACGAGGGGCATCGGGCTTGGAGGCGAAGAGGCCTAGCGGGTGTCCGCTCTCGATGACTAAGGTCTGCTCATGGGTAAGTTCCTCGAGGTATTTCTTGATTAGGCAGTACTGCATCCAGTTTTGGCAGACCTGACCAGTCTCGCCATAGGTCACAAGCTCGTATGGGTAGAGGGCGACATCGAAGCATAGATTATTGTCGATCATCACTTGGAAGGCTTTACCCTCTAGACACTTCCCCTTGTATTGATCTACGGGCTTGGCCTTGAGGTCGCCTTGGGGGCGGTAGCGGTAGCCATAGATTTTACCTCTAGTTTGGAGCTCTTCTAGAAACTCTGGGGCTAGCTTTTCGTGTAGCTCGACAGGGATATACCTTAGGGCGTTTTGTAGCGCCACCCTTGTTTGGGCTGGCGTTAGACGAAAGCCTCTGTCGGGGGCACGGCGAATCCCCTCCTCAAATGTCGGATATTGAGGCAGGCTGGACTCTAGTGTGAAAATTTTGGCGTCCATTACTGTGTATTTAGTAGATTACTATTCTGTATCCAGTCTTCACAAGCTCGGGATCAGTTCTCTAGCGATATTATAAGGGTAGGAACGAGAACCCCGAAAACGCTTCGCAAGGTAAGAAAATAAGTCGTCTAAACAAAAAGAAATGCTAAAAAACATACCACATATACCGATAGGCAACTTTGGGTCTTGCCCAGCAGCCGTCCCCAGTATCAGCAACGCAGTACATCATCGCCCTATAGCTCTCTTGCTCATCATACTTGCCTGCATATATCTCTGCCGTATAGCGGTACCACAAGTAGAACAAGTAGAGTCGAGAATGGGCAAACTTATACGTCCGTTCGTCTACTTTTTGGTTAAGGAGTGTTAAATATTTAGCAAGATATTTAGCAAGATATTTAGCAAAACAAGTCAAGAGTTTATAAAGATTTATGCGGTGGCTACAGATGATTGATGGGCAGATTGATGCGGATTGATGGGCTAATCCGCTGCGGTGTGTCCACCGATCTCAAAGAATTGATGGGAAGAAATGAGGAGAAATATGGTACTAGCACAGAAAACCGCCCCTGAAACGATTTTATCAAGCTGGTTATTAGTATATTATAAAAGGTGCGTTTTTAGCGGATATTTTCATTCAGGCAAGGGGGAAGTACCTCAATAAGGCCGAACGCAATCTGGAGCCTGCTAGAGGCCAAATACGAGGTCTGTACAAGTTATCCACCACTTATACATGCTACCCCATCAAAACTAAGCAGTGTGGCCTAAAATATAAATTGGGAGTTAAAGCATGTAAACGAACCCTAGGGTCAGGCTACGCCGATTCGTAGACACGAAAAAAAGGGGTGCAGCATGGTGCATAGATCGGCGAGCCTCTAGCGACTCCACAATCTGAGCACGATGCAGCACCGCCCTCCTAGAGAAACCTCCGTTTGCCCTAGAGCGTCCGAGAGTATTGCCCCGAGGCTGGTGTGTAGGCAGGGTCAAATGCCGCTGCAATAGGGCGAACCACCAACATACCAAGAGGATTGACCTCGATCGCCTTAGGCGAGAGTGTCAGCAAACCATCAGCCATTTGTGCGGAGAGCTTACCCGAGTCGAACTGTGTGATGCGGTAGAAATCCTCCAAACCTAGGCCATAGCGCTCGGCAAGCTCGGCAAAGTCTAGGCGCCCATTGCACATGATCTCGTTGATCGCCTCACGGATCATACGCTCGTTATCGGTCAGCTTGTACCCTCGCTCTATGGGCAGGCGCCCAGACTTAACGAGCTCGACATAGAGCACAGAGCTCTTGACGTTTTGGGCGTATGCACCATCTAGCTGGCTAATCCCCGAAGCACCGAAAGCATAGACCTGCCCAGCTGTGCGCCTCGTATTATAGCCTTGGAAGTTGCGATGCAGGTCGCCCGCCTCGAGGGCTCGAGAGAGATCGTCATCGGGTAGGGCAAAGTGATCCATACCGATAAGGTTGTAGCCAGCCTCGGTCATCTGGCGCACCGTTTGGGTGAGCATCTCGATCTTGTCTGCCCCTGTGGGTAGTGGGTAGCGCTCGAGTAGCTTTTGGTTGGCATTGAACCAAGGGACGTGTGCGTAGGAGAATGTAGCCAGTCGGTCGGGGCGCAGCGCTATGATCTGCTCCACATTCTCCCCAAAGCTAGCAAGGGTTTGTAGGGGCAATCCATAAACCAAATCTATATTGACGCCTGAGAAGCCCGAGGTCTTGATATAGGGGAGCAGCTCCTGCACTGGGTGCATAGAGGGCAGACGGTTAATCGCTTTGAGGACATCTAGATGAAAGTCTTGAATGCCCAGACTAATGCGGTTGAAGCCTAGGCGACGTAGCTCATCGACATGCGGATAGTCGAGGTAGGCGGGGCTGCACTCTATGGCGATCTCGGCGTCCTCGGCGAAGGTGAAGACCTCCCGCAGGGTAGACATGATTGCCTCTATGTATTCGTAGCGAATAGAGTTGGGCGTCCCTCCACCCCAGCTAACCTGCGTGACACGTCGGTCGGGGCTGATGTGTGGCGCTATCATTCGGATCTCCGAGAGCACACATTGTACATATTCGGCGATCTTATCCTCTAGCGGATACTGCACCGTATTGCAGCCACAGAAGTGACAGCGCTGTCGGCAAAAGGGGATATGGATATATATGGATATGTTCTGTGGCTGAGCTGTGTTGGACGCCTCTACGGCCTCTAGGTAGTCTGCACTGGCAAAGTCGGGCGCGAAGCTCGTCGCAGGCGGATAGCTGGTGTATCGAGGCACGGGAACATCATATTTGTGTAGCAGGGCCTCTGTAATATTGATCATCATATACCCCAAAACACGCCCTACGTACGTTTTTGTTTAGAGAGCTAGAGAATCATTGAAGGACTAATTGGTCGGAAAATATTACCTTTGTCCCTACTTTGAGTAGTACATTAGGCTCGGAGTGTTTATTTGAGTATGAGAAAATTATTGAGCATTTGCTGGGCAATCATCTTGCTGAGCTCCTGTGCCGAATACTATCGTGTACAGAAGTCGCTAGATGTATCGGAGCGATACTCCTATGCCAAAAAGAGCTACAACGAGAAGAAATACTCTCGTGTAGTGGCCTTGCTGGAGGACGTGCTCCCCTCACTGAGCCGAACCTCCGAGGGGCCTCAGTGCACGTACCTAATGGCAGATAGCTACTTCAATATGGGTCAGGAGGCCGAGGCCTCTCGCTACTTCCAGACCTACTACACGAGCTACCCCAAGAGCCCCATGGAAGAGGAGGCTCGCTACAAGTCTGGCTACTGCCTCTTCAAGGCATCGCCCGAGGCACGCCTCGACCAGACAGATAGCTATGGGGCGATCAAGGAGCTGCAAAGCTACCTAGACTTCTACCCCGAGGGCAAGTACAAAGAAGAGGTACAGAGCATGCTCTTCGAGCTACAAGACAAGCTCGCCTATAAGGAACTACTAGCCGCTCGGCTATACTACAACCTAGGCAACTACCTAGGCAACAACTATCAGTCCGCCGTAGTGACGGCACGCAATGCCCTCAAAGACTTCCCCTACACCAAGCACCGTGAGGAGCTGCTCTATCTGGTGCTACAAGCCAAGGGCGAGGAGGCCGAGCAGAGCGTGCTCGCCAAGCAGCAGGAGCGAGTGCGTGAGGCCATAGACCACTACTATGCGTACCTCAACGAGTTCCCCGAGGGGAAGAACGCCAAGGCTGCCACGCGCATCTATGAGCGCATGAACAAACTATTGATCAAGGAATAAGACAATATAAAAAGGATAATGGATTACAAGAAATCAAACATCCCGCACAATACGATCAGCCGTGATATGGTACGTATGAGCGAGGACACTGGCAACGTCTACGAGACCGTGATGATCGTGGCCAAGCGTGCCAACCAAATCTCTCAGGAGATCAAGCAGGAGCTAGAGGCTAAGCTACAAGAGTTTGCCACGATCTCCGAGGATCTACTGCAAGAGGTGCAGGAGAACCGTGAGCAGACCGAGGTATCTCGCTACTACGAGCGTCTACCCAAGCCCACCCTCATCGCAGCCAAGGAGTATGAGGACGGCGAGCTCTACCACAACGTAGCTGGACGCATCAAGAAGTAAAAGCCCCAATGCTATGTGGCAGAGAATACAAACGGTTTGGCTCGTGGCAGTAGTCATCTTGATGGCACTCTTCGTTAGCCAACCGTTGGTGCTATTTACCCTCCCCGACCAGACACATCTGCTCGGGGCATGGGGCATTACCGACCTCTCGGGCATGAAGACCTACTACTCGGCTTGGCCAATAGGTGTGCTGGGCATACTCGACGCCCTGATAGCCTTGGTTAGCATATTCCTCTATAAGGACAGCACGAGCCGCACCTTCCAGATCCGTCTAGGGACGCTCAATGTCCTCTTGATGATTGGCCTGCTCCTCTATATCGCTTTCGTCGTCTGGAGCTATAGCAGCAGCGCCTCTGCCGAGATAGGTATCAAGGCGTGGCTAGCTCTGCCTATGATCAGCATCATACTACAACTACTGGCCGTACGTGCCGTGCTCAAAGACGAAACGCTCGTCCGTATGTCCAATAGACTACGCTAGAACAAGAATATTAACCAACTAAAGCATTATATACAAGCCTATGGGAAGAGTGCTCATTATCGGCGCCGGCGGTGTCGGCACTGTAGTAGCCAAGAAGGTAGCGCAGAATAGCGATATCTTCACCGATATTATGCTCGCTAGTCGCACCAAGAGCAAATGCGACAAGATCGCCTCTGAGATCACCAACGTCAAGATCAAGACGGCGGCAGTAGATGCCGACAATGTGCCAGAGCTGGTAGCTCTGATGAAGGAGTTTAAGCCAGACCTATGTATCAACGTGGCCCTACCCTACCAAGACCTCCATATCATGGACGCTTGCCTAGAGGCAGGTGTACACTATCTCGATACAGCCAACTACGAACCTCTAGACGAAGCTAAATTCGAGTACAGCTGGCAGTGGGCTTATCAGGATAAGTTTCGTGAGGCTGGCCTGACGGCTATCCTCGGCTGTGGCTTCGACCCCGGAGTAACGGGCGTCTTCACTGCTCACGCTGCCAAGCACCACTTCGACGAGATACACTACCTCGACATCGTAGACTGCAATGGCGGTGACCACCACAAGGCTTTCGCCACCAACTTCAACCCCGAGATCAACATTCGTGAGATTACTCAAAAGGGTAAGTACTGGGAGAATGGCCAGTGGGTAGAAACAGAGCCTCAAGAGATTCATCTGCCACTCACCTACCCCAACATCGGCGCCCGCGAGAGCTATCTACTCTATCACGAGGAGCTAGAGTCGCTGGTAAAGAACTTCCCCACGATCAAGCGTGCACGCTTCTGGATGACTTTTGGACAGGAATATCTGACGCACCTACGTGTGATGCAGAATATTGGCATGACTCGTATCGATCCTATCATGTACAATGGTATGGAGATTGTGCCCATTCAGTTCCTCAAAGCCGTACTGCCCAACCCCGGTGAGCTCGGAGAGAACTACACGGGCGAGACCTCTATCGGCTGTCGCATCCGTGGCATCAAGGACGGCAAGGAGCGCACCTACTATGTATGGAACAACTGTAGCCACCAAGCAGCCTATCAGGAAACAGGCGCACAGGGCGTGAGCTACACCACTGGTGTGCCCGCTACGATTGGTGCTATGATGTTTATGAAGGGACTATGGCGCAAGCCCGGCGTGTACAACGTCGAAGAGTTCGACCCAGATCCATTCATGGCCGAGCTGATGGTACAGGGATTGCCTTGGGAAGAGAAGTTCGACATCGACCTAGAGCTCTGATTAATCACTGAATAATATAAAATACTGTGGGCGTACTAAGCTAAATTGCTAGTACGCCCACAGTATTTATTACACTTAGTATATAGGGCTAGTTTGCCCGATTGATGTAGATGACTCGCTTGGACTGCTTGTCACGAATAGCCAAGACTTGCTTCTTGGGTTCCGTGAGTAGTAGCCAGCATGAGCCTCCACCCTTGAGTCCGAACCAACCCAAATACCCTAAGTAGCCACCTGTACCTAGCCACCAGACCGTCAATTGATCCCAGATTGGCGGCTCGGGAGCTACTTCGTATCGACTAGCAGGGAAAAATATGGAGCAAGCCACCAGACGTAGCTGTACGCCGTCGGGGGTTACTTCGTAGTAGACAGGGCTAAGCAAAATAGGCACGATGAAAACCAGTGCCAGAGCGGCATTGAGCACGATGAGCCAACGAAACGTATAGGGCATAGTGAATATCCCATAGAGGAAGCACACAAAAGCGATGACACCAATAGCAGTAACGACTTTGGCACTCGTCCCATATTTGAAATAATATCTCATAATGATAATAAGCACTTGAGTGATACGACTTCTTTGCTTCTGCAAAGCTCGACATTCTAGAGAAGAAATACAATAGCCTCAGCCATAGCACCCTACCCAACAGGAGGTATTACCTTGCTAGACATGAGCAGAGGAGGCCCGAGGAGTAATCGAGCTTGATAATTTTACATGCCATATAGGATGACCTATTGCAGATAATTTCTTTTTCTGTGTATGGTTTATTAGGATATTTCCAATGCGATCGCATTTGCCCAAATATCATTAAAAAGAACACAAAACGGCAGTGTTCGATTTCCAAAGTGTGTCAAAAAGTTTGGTTTATTAGATTAAATACGTTAAGTTTGCCATAACGTATTACACATATTGAAGGAGATTTCTCCGTTTGCTACAAGCACAGACATTTTTCGTGCCCATCATCTTCGTTTCGAGTTCGCTCTAGATCTCAGCCAGATCTCTGCACTTGATCCCAGTACGTCGAGATAGATGTACTCATAAGGTACTCAACTTAGTTTAGTCTTACGTCACAGATGTAGGGGCTCGGCTAGATATTACTTAATGGTATCATCATTGTGTGTTTTTTCGAATGCAGTTTTTTACCAAGTTGAATGTATGAAAAAGGGATTTTTATTCTTAGCGTTCCTATTCTGTAGTATAGGAATGCTATTGGCTCAGCAGCGTACCGTCAAGGGGGTAGTGACTTCCAAGGCGGACGGACAGCCTGTTATTGGAGCCTCTGTGGTGGTCAAGGGTAGCCCAACGATTGGTGGAGCGACCAATCTAGATGGTCGTTTTACTTTCAAAGTACCAGACGGTGCCCAGACTCTGGTCGTTTCCTACATTGGCTTCGTCACTCAAGAGGTGCCAATCAGGGCGACAGACATGAAGATTGTTTTGGTCCCCGACTCCAAAGAGCTCGACGCTGTGATGGTTGTGGCCTACGGTACAGCCAAAAAGAGTTCATTCACGGGGTCGGCAGTGGCCATCGACAAAAAACAACTAGAGAAAGCTCAGGTAGCCGACGTATCTAAAGCTCTAGAAGGTATGGTACCCGGCCTACAGGTTTCGTCCTCCACTGGTCAGCCCGGTGCAGCAACGACGCTACGTATCCGTGGTATCGGCTCGATCAATGCTTCCTCAGCACCTCTGATTATCTTAGACGGAGCTCCCTATACAGGCGACCTCAATGCGATTAACTCTCAGGATATCGAGAGCCTAACGATCCTCAAAGATGCCGCCTCCGCCGCTCTCTATGGAGCTCGTGGTGCCAACGGGGTGATCTTGATTACTACTAAATCAGGTAAGGACGGTCGTCTTGCTGTGACATTCGATGCTCGTGTCGGGATTAACCAGCGAGGTGTCCCAGAGTACGATGTGCTCACCAATCCAGGCGAGTACTACACCTTGATGTGGGAAGCTCTGCGCAATGGGCAGCTCTACTCAGGCACTAAGGGAATGACACCTGAGAAAGCTGCGACTTATGCTTCGGAGAATCTAATCTCAGAGCTCGGCTACAACATCTATAAGGGTGTGGCAGACAATGCCGTCGTAGACGTCAATGGCAAGCTCACATCTAATACTGCAATTAAGTATGAGGATGCAGCGGACTTCTCCGATTGGGCTAAGCACCTCTACAAGCCCCAAATGCGTCAAGAGTATAACCTAAGTGTCACGAGAGGAGTAAGCAACAACAACATCTTCTTCTCGGCAGGTTACCTCAACGATGAAGGATTCAATCTAAGCACTGGCTTTGAGCGTATCTCATCTCGTATCTCCTACGACTCCCAGCTCTATCCTTGGCTCAAGATGGCAGCATCTACACAGTTCTCTCACACGAAGCTGAAAAATCAGATGACTGAGCAAAACAACTTCTCAAACACCTTCGCATGGACTCGTATGATCGCACCCATCTATCCTGTCTACAAGCACGATGCCGATGGACGGATCATGTACAAGAATGGCAAGCCTGAGTACGATGGTGGTGAAGTACGTGCTGGAATCAATGGGAAGCGTGCCTACTCTACCTTAAACATCGTAGAGCAACAGCAGCGTAATAGAACGCTTGTGGAGAAGACCGCCTTGATCCAAAACATGAGAGCGGACGTCAATCTGCCATGGGATCTAGCATTCAATACAACGGCTACCTACTCCTCTATCTGGGATAAGACAATTGCATACTACAACCCAGAGGTTGGCGACGGCCTTACCTACAACGGATTGCTAGGACGCTACCATGAGCGTGACGAGTCGCTCAACTGGAACCAAGTGCTCTCGTGGAATAGGAAATTCGACGACCTTAGCCTACAAGTGCTCCTCGGTCACGAGTCTTTTATGCAGACGCTCACCTTCGATCATGCAGAGAAAACCGACTTGATCGACCCTAACTCCATGCACTTCAAGTCTGCCAATAAATTTAGAGATCTCGTTAGCTGGGATCGCAAGTACCGCCTAGAGGGTTACTTCGGTCAGGTAACAGCCGACTACGCAGACAAGTACTATCTATCTGCAAGTCTACGCCGTGACGGATCTTCTATCTTCGCTCCTGATAAGCGTTGGGGGACATTCTGGTCTGTCGGCGGTTCGTGGCGCCTCAAGGAGGAGAGTTTCCTCAAAGGCGTTAAAGCAATCAATAACCTGAAGCTCCGTGCTAGCTATGGTCTCCAAGGTAACGACTTCCTCTTCCTACCAGGCAAGAATCCCCCTGTACGTGCCTACACGCCCTACGAAGATCTTTACGAGTTTACCTCTGATGGCAATAGTGCTTCGCTCAAGGGAGTTTACAAGGGTAATAGGGATATTACATGGGAAAAGAATGCCAACCTAAACGTGGGGCTTGAGTTTTCCCTATTCAATGGCTATCTCTCAGGGGAAATTGATTTCTTCAACCGCACGACCTCTGATATGCTCTTCAATCTGCCTACGCCCTCGACCACAGGTTTCTCTACCAAACCAGTCAATGTGGGTAGCATGACTAATACAGGTTGGGAGTTTAGTCTAAACTCTAACGTCTATCGCAGTCAGAAGGTTAGTGTTACCCTTGGTGTCAATGGTACGACCTACGTCAATACAGTGCTTGACCTACCCGAGGACTTCAAGGAAAATGGTATTACACAGGGTAACCGCATCATCAAGGAGAACGGCAGCATCTACGACTACTATCTCGTGCCCTTCGCAGGCGTAGACCCCAAGAATGGGGATGCGCTCTACACCGTCTACGACAAGGATACCAAGAAGTATGTCCAGAAGAACCAGAAAGGCTATACAAGCGACCTAAAGAGCCGTAAGTTTGCTGGCTCCGCGATCCCTAAGCTCACTGGTGGTTTCTACGCCAATACACGTGTCTACGACTTCGACTTCTCCATCCAGTTTGCATATCGTCTAGGCGGATATGTCTACAACTCGGCCTACTCCTCTCTCATGTCCTCTGGGAAGGCTGGTACCAATTGGCATGTGGATATCCGTGATCGCTGGACTCCAGAGAATACCAATAGTAAGATCCCTCGTCTAGATGTAACGCTACAAGGGGTATCGTCCGATAGATTCTTGCAAGATGGCTCGTACCTCTCACTCAGAAGTGTATCGCTTGGGTACAACCTACCTAAGTCTGCATTGGAGAAAGTGCGCCTCAAGTCTGCTCGTGTCTATTTCGCTGCAGACAACGTAGCCCTCTGGAGCAAGCTCAAAGGATTTGACCCCCGTCTAATGATTTCGGGAGATCAGAGCTACTCGGTGAATAGTGCCATCCGCACGCTGTCACTTGGTCTTAATGTGGGTCTGTAGATGTGCATTGAAGAAATACTTGCAGCACCCATATTGGGGATAAAACGAAGTAATATAAATATTTAGGTTGAAGACTAATATGAATAAGATATTATTGCCACTAGCCTTGGGGGCACTACTGCTGTCTTCTTGTGCGAATGACTTCCTCTCCACAGATTCGACAGAGTACCTCACCAAAAGCGATAGAGACAAGAAAACTAAGGACACTAAAATCCTAGAGAAGTTTTCCAGCGCTGCACTTGTGGCCACATACAACGTTTTTGGTGGCTCCGAGGGAACTAGCCACGACGACTTTGGACTCAAGGCTTTTCACCTTGCTACTGATATCATGTGCGAGGATATGCTCATGACGCAGCGTAACTGGTTTATTTTCGACTACGAACATGGTAACAATCAGGCTCAATATCGTCGTACGAACTCGACTTGGAAGATGTTTTATAAGGCAATCTCAGATGCCAATATCATTCTACACGACTACTACAGCGAGGAGAAAGACGATCCAGACTACAAGGCTCTCAAGTCTGTACCACTTGCCATAAGAGGCATCTCTTTTTTCCACTTAGTAAACTTCTATCAGCATACTTACAAGGGACACGAAGATCTTCTCGGGGTACCTCTACAGCTTGAGCCCTCGGAGAAGAAATATCCACGCGCCAAGGTATCTGAGGTCTACAAGCAGATCATAGCAGACCTAACCTATGCTGCCGACAACGGAGCAAAGACGCCTAGCGACAGAGTGGATATTGACAAGTTTGTAGCTGCTGCCTACCTAGCCAAGGTCTACGCTCAGATGGAGGATTGGCCCAATGTCGCTAAATATGCTGCTGTAGCCAAGGAGGGAGCTGCCGATATGGTTTCCGAGCCCGGCCGCTCTTGGGAGATTGGGGCCGCTGACATCCTATGGGGGCACCAGATCACGGGTGTGAATACAAGCCTATGGGCCTCATATCCCTCTCATATGGACCCTCTACAGCTGGGCTATGCGGGGAAGAATGGAGCTTTCAAGTCGATTCACAATAAGCTCTACCAGAAGATCCCTGCTACAGATAGCCGTCGCAAGCTGTTCTTGCACGATAAGGATAATAAGGAAATCTTCGCGAAATATACGGCTCTGCGTCCTAAACTGGCAAACTACGACCAAGTTAAGTACTCAGGTACACCCGCTGGCATGACTGGGGACTATGTCTATCTCAGAGTGCAGGACCCAATCCTACTGGAGATAGAAGCCCTGAATGAGACTGGTGAAACCGCCAAGGCAGCCACCCTACTTAACGAGTTTGTGGCGAAAAGAAATCCAAACTTTGCGGCGCCTACAGAGCAGAATGCTCTACGTGAAGAAATTCGCTTCCAACGCCGTATTGAGCTTTGGGGAGAAGGAACGAACTGGTTCGACATGAAGCGCTGGAAGCTCATGATCAATCGCAACGTAGAGGGAACGAATCATACGGTTAAGGTAGATATTGCTACCGATGCCCCCGGTTTCTTCCATGCACTGCCACAGAGTGAGCTTGATGCTAATCCACTACTTGAGCAGAATACCATTGTATAGCTAAACGCAACACCAGTTTAGCCTAAAGTAGGACACGGGGCTGTGGCAAACAAATTTTGCCACAGCCCCTTTTAGGTGTTTAAGGATGTGCAAAATACAAGCCGAATGAGGCAAGCGACACAGCAGTTTGTGCATTATGACACATTGCCGTGTTCTTTGTTTTACTGCAATGTATATATAGGCTACACGTGGGAGCCTAGGCTCTGGAGGCAAGGGTCTGTGTCAAAATTTGATTTTGGCGCAGACCCTTTTAAGTTTAAGGTATATGAGGACACACAAAACGCCTTCTAGTATCAAGGCTTGCCGACGG
>NZ_JRAR01000041.1:0-1403 GCF_000768935.1 Porphyromonas sp. COT-290 OH860
TACCATGTCTCTAGCAAAAGAATCTTGAACATCAGCAAGGCATCGTAGGCAGGGTTACCTACGGCATTCTGTGTCTTGGTGTACTTCTTGTTCAGCAGGGTGCGGATACCTCTCCAATCAACGCAAGCATTGATTTGGCGGAGAAAGGAGTGCTTCATCCGGTGGCGACGAACCTGAGTATATACTTGTAGGAAGCTAGGAGCTGGTTCGGTTGGTTTAGTTGCCATGTCGATACAGTTAATTACGTATTAAAGATAGTAATAATCACGTGAGTTCGGTATAAGAATTCCAATCAATCTCCTAAATATAAGGCTGATATACAAATGCCAGATGAGCAATATCAAGAAATTTAGAGTGTTTCTAGACTGAAGACTCTAAGGAATGATAATTATTCCGTCATTTTGTCATAACAGAGCATGAACGGACTGTTCTTATTACAATATAATATGCTTAAAATCAGCTTTCAGAACTTCTCTCGACTCTTATTCTTATACCGAACTCACGTTAATAATCAGGTATATATGCAACATATCTAGCCGAAAAGAGGCAAAATGCCGTGCAACGGTCTCTTATTTGTAGACTAGGATACAGAGATACCTCCAATACGTGAGCAGGTACTCTCTGGTAATAGCAGGTATGCCGCCTAGCCAGCTTTATCCACTTGCTCATCAATCTTGGGGATTACATTCTTTAACTATTTCTAGTCTATTCAGACCAAGCCCAGACGACTCTCTAGAAAAACCACCCGACCTCGTATGAGCGCCGTAGAGGCATCTGCATTGCGTTCACTGCTGTTGGGGCACTTCACCCTAGCCCTATGGAAATCGTCGCCTTAAACGCATTGTTTTTAACTATCTAGAAAGCATGTGTTTATATCATTTTCTTGAGTGATTGTATGCTTTTTGGGCACACTTAAAGCATTTTCTTCCCATCAATCTGCTTCGATTAGTGGACACATCGTCGAGGATTAGCCCTCCAATGTCAGACAATCCTCCCATCAATGAGGCGAGTGAACGCCGCCAATCTTTATCAACTGCTCTCCCATTACACCAAATTTAAGGTTAATTCATTAACACTCTTTAACCAAAAAGAGACCGTTGCACGGCATTTTGCCCCTTTTCGGCTAGAAACGTTGTGTATATCCCTGATTATTAATATCTTTAATATGTAATTAATTGTATCGACATGGCAACCAAACCAACCGAACAAGCTCCGAGCGAAAGCGACTGATGGTGCTATGAGCGGGAGAGGGATAGCCAAGATCTAAGCCTGGGAATTCACTGAAAAGCAGAGAATCGTTGATACGTTCCTCAACCTCATAATCGCTCAAACCATACCATGTCTCTAGCAAAAGAATCTTGAACATCAGCAAGGCATCGTAGGCAGGGTTACCTACGGCATTC
>NZ_JRAR01000042.1:0-57396 GCF_000768935.1 Porphyromonas sp. COT-290 OH860
AGGGGGATAGTATTCAAGGCTCCCCAAGCCGCTCAAACACGCAAAAAACACCGAGAAAGATACAAGAAACTTTGAGCGGCGCATTGCGCAATAGTCTCTTCTTGCAAAAAACAACAAGGGCGTAACAACTTCAAACAGTGCTACGCCCTTGCTGCGTTATGTCTTTTCTACTCGTGTAGAAATCTCATTTCATATTCGGGGATAAACCGTGTGACAAACTCAGGGATACTCATCTGTGGATATTCTGTTTTACCTGCAGTAAATGAAACTTCCCCTTGAGTGATGCAATAGTCGCCAGTGTTTTGAGGAAGTATCTCGTCTAGTAGTGAAAATTTTATCTCTTCGTTGGGATAAAGGAGCTGATACTCGAGAAGGAAAATATCAAATCTCAGCGGACGGATCATGGCCCTTGGTGTCGTTTGGTTTTGCTCAGAAGAGGCTTGAGATAGAACTATCCTCAGCTCGTATTGAGGGTAAGCTGATTGGACTCGCTGCAGTAATCTACGGCGATAAGTTGGTGTGCCAAAAATGCCATCAACGAAGATTGTACGCTCTGTTAGGCGTATCAATGCGCAAGCTAAGATATTTTCGCTTGCCTCTTCTCGATATACTTCAATACTTGCTTGAGGGCTTATCTCGTATTCAGTACAGATATTAGCCCAGTCTGCCCGCTCTCTCCTAATCCCTGCTTGTGCTTTCCCCTGCTCTGTGTGGTATAGAAAGTCCACCACCGAGCTATATGCAGACCCTTGAGAGCTGTCGGCTTCGTAATCAAGGCTAGCACTCTCGGGAGAGTTGGTTGAGTGGAGGTAATTGTTAGTCATGAAACCGAAATGCTTCTTGTAATAGCTCCGCAACTCATTGTCTGCAGGAATGAGGAATGCCAGTATCCTGCCTTGCATGGCCTCAGCTTGCATGGTGTGTATCATCAGATCACGCATGATTCCTTGCCCTCTGTGTTCGGGACGAGTACAAGCCCCCGAAACGTAAAAGCCTTGGGGTAGAGCAGAGGGTTCTAGGTTTGCTTGTCTAGGAGTCCCCAAAGAGAATGGGTAACGCTTGGCATGAATGTGAGCAATCGCTTGTCCATCTGCTGAGTGAGCGATGTACGCCTCCTCGGGCTTGAAGACCTTACCGAAATAGAATGCGATAAATTCGGGGCTATCTTCAAAGCACAGCTCCCAGAGCTCTTGTGCCTCCTCTCGAATGCGATCGGGATTGAGCTGATTAATCTGGCCTTGGCTAAGAATCATATCTGAGCAGCGCAACGTCTTTGGGGAAGATAATCTCAGGCTTGTAGGATAGCTTGCTCTTGCGCAAACCTTCTAGTCCGAGATCTTCTTCTCGGTTAATGTAGGTGTATTGCTCTGGGATATGGCGAGCAAACTCACGGTTGATCATGGCGAAGGCTCCCTCGTACTCAACAAGTGCTTTCTCTACGTGTACCCCGAAGGTGTTCTCATTGATTGGCGAACCGAGAGAGAAAGCAATGATACGCCCGTTTACACGAATCGCTCCGCCCAATAGACCTAGAGGTTCGAAAGCCTGTGTGATGCGCCGAATCATTCGCTTCTCCTCCTGCTCACCGCCATGGTCGTCGCTCTGCTCAAGCCATGCTTCTGCGATGGCGAGGCATTCTTCTAGATTGTTCCGAGTGATTGGCTCATACGAGTAATCGGGATAGAGCCTCTCAAACTTGTTGATGTGGTTGCGTTTGCTCTGTAGGCTTTTACCCGAGAGAGTGCTCATCTTCTCTCTTAGATAAATGTAGTCACGACTTCCTTCGTCACTGATGTAGTGGAAGGCATTAGGGGCAAGAGCATCAAGTTTTTGGCGACACATTGGTCCCACTCCCATCAATACAAGTGGGTAGCCGCCTTCATTTGCCAATATCTTGAGTGCCTCTAGACATTGAGTGAAGCTTTGTGGGCTATCGCAGATAGGCATTAGGAACGCAGGGTGCGAACGCCCTAGAGGCTGGAAGCTGATGACGAGTGTATCGTGTAGGATTGCCCACGAAGTGCCGTACCGCTCGCTCCAGCCATATAGATTGGCAAAAGCGAGGTCGCAAATCTGAGAGCTACCTTTGAGCGTAAAGCTCTGTATGATTTCCTTATCCTCGAGTGAAACTGGTTTGAATACAATAGATTCCATATTTATCTGAACGCTCCTAGTCGGAGAATTGTTTTGCTACTATAATAACTAGAGAGCATCTATCCACTGGGGACAGATGCTCTCTAGTTTGCTTTGACCGCCAGCGAGGGCCCTCACTAGCGTTAGCTCTTAACCGCAGTATTCGTCAGATACAGTTAGCTTAGCACGCCCTTTCGCGCGACGGGCAGCTAGCACACGACGACCATTGGCAGTAGCCATACGGCTACGGAAGCCATGCTTATTTTTTCTCTTGCGGTTCGATGGTTGGAACGTTCTCTTCATCTCTGATATATTTTAATTATAATTATACTCTACGGGAGCTACATTCGAGGCGCAAAGGTAGTCATAAATTTACATAAGTCAAAATTTTGACACGGAGCGATTTGTTACAATGAGCTCTGAGGCTACTCGATAGCACCTCGATGATTCTGCCGAAATGGGGTTGCTAGAGCTTTGTCTAGTTTGGAGTAGCAACCTCTTCTGTGGGTTGAGTCTTTTTGAGTACTGAGCCGAGTGCGATGTAGCCTACTACTCCCGAAACAATCGTGCCGACAAAGATCCCGAGCTTGGCTTGGTTGAGTAGATCCTCGTGACCAACACCATAGGATAAACTAGCGATGAATAGCGATACCGTGAAGCCAATCCCACCGAAGACCGATAGAGGAATGAGGTTACGCAAGTTCATGCCGCTGGGCCAAGACGAAACTTTGAGCTTAATAGCTACCCAAGTGAATAGGCTAATGCCAATCGTTTTGCCGACAAAGAGCCCAAGGAAGATGGCTAGAGGCAACTGAAGTAGGCCGTCTGAGGTGATACCCTCGAAAGACACCCCTGCATTGACGAATGCAAAGATCGGTAGGACAAAGTAGCTTACAAAAGGTGCGATCATATGCTCGATCGTCTGTACCGGACTGATGCTACGTCCGAGTGTTTTCTTTAATTTCTCGGTAACATCTATTTGGTCGTGCGAGAGTACAAGACCGCTTGAGCACTCACGATGTCCGGACTTGTTTAGGGAGGTAAACTGCTCTCTGAGCTTGAGCTGTAGCTCCTTAATATGCACCTTGGTTGTCAGGGGTACGCATAGCGCTACGAGTACACCAGCGATGGTAGTATGGATACCAGACTCTAGGAAGAGTAACCAAACACCGAAGAACGCCGTGAGATAGAACATAGGGTTGCGCATACCCATTTTGCCGATGAATGCTACGATGAGTAGAACCCCCAAAGCAATAAGCAGAGGGACCCAAGCCACATGGGAGCTATAGAATAGAGCGATGACAATGATGCCGCCGATGTCGTCTACCACGGCCAGAGCCATCAAGAAGATGCGCAATGAGTTGGGGACTCGGCTGCCTAGAGCACTGATGAGCGCTAGGGCAAAAGCAATGTCCGTAGCCATAGGGATAGCAGCGCCTCGTGTGGCTGGCCCCTCGTGGCAGATTGCAAAGAAGCATAGTACTGGGATAATCATACCGCCAAAAGCCGCAATAATCGGTAGGATGGACTTCTTGAACGAAGATAGCTCCCCAACCATCATTTCTTGTTTGATTTCGAGTCCCACGACGAAGAAGAAGATAGCCATGAGCCCATCATTGACGAACTGCGCCAGCGTCATCGTATGGCCATGGTGGGAGAAAAGCTCGAAGCCTAGTAGTTTAACCTCGATCGGATAGTTGAGAATATCCTGATACACATCGCTCCAAGACGAATTGGCTATCGCTACAGCCACTAGGGCAGCGACGAATAGCAGCACCGAAGCATTGGGGCGTGGCAGCGAGATCCGCCTTAATGGTAGAAGCAGTTGATTTAGTCTAGTCATATTTCCGTTATTGTAGTTGTTGTATTCTATTCGTTTAGCCTAGCTGACTGATGCGGTCTAGGCCGTCGAGATTGATGATGCGGATCTTGCGCCCGTTTAGGGCAATGATGCGCTCGTTGGAGAATAGAGATAGGGTGCGGATCGCATTGCTGGTAGTCATATTGCTCATGGCTGCCAGATCTCCTCGACTTAGGTTGATAGCTAGGGTAGCGCCATCGGCCTCGAAGCCGTAGTGTTTGATCAGCATCAGCAGAGTTTCTGCCAGACGACCTCTGATGTGCTTTTGCGTCAGGCTGATCGTGCGCTCCTCTGCAAGCTCCAACTCTAGAGATAGAGCCTCCAAGAAGTAGTGGCAGACCTGTGTATTGTTGTCGAGCAGCATCTTGATTGCATCGACATTGATTTTGAATATTTCTACATTCTGTTCGTAAGCCACGGCCGTGGTTTGGGTATGCTTGTTGGCAAAGAAAGGGCGTATGCCGAAGAACTGCCCCGGACGGATTAGTCGAGTGATATGGCTACGACCGCCCACACCCTCGCGATACATCTTGACTTTGCCCGAGTGTAGATAAAAGAGATACTCGACGGGATCACCCTCTGTGAATATACGATCTCCGTATAGATAGGCTGCCTCATGTAGATTATCCTTGAGCTTGTCACGCTCCTTATTTGTTTTTAAGGCAGTCCACAGAGCCGTCAGTTGTGCCGCTGGGTGATCAATACATTCCTCTGCTCCCAATGCAAAAACTATTAGTCAGTTTAGTCCTTCCAATACCTAGGTGTTGTAGCCTGTCAAAGGTACACGCACAGCGCAAGATACAGATTTTCGTCCGTTGCGGCACTATCCTCTACTTGCTTGCTGTCATCATCCACTCTGTGGGAGCGATACGAATCATCTTCAATTGGCTGTTGGGTAGTTTCTTATGCCTGGCCCAGAGTGCCACTCCTTGTAGCAAATAATCTCGTAGCTTGGCATCGCTGATGCCGATCATCCCCCATGCTTCACTTATGCTCTCTAGCTGTAGATTTACGCTTAGGCGATAGGCTTCGTATGATGCCTCTACTGCCTCTAGGCGATAGTGTGCTTGGTTGTTGCCCTCCCATGAGAGCATCATCAGTAGGCTGTTCATTTGGGTAAATTGGGCATATGCTAGTTCGCCTGCCATCACAACCTCTGGGTAAGGCATAGGGTAGCCCATATCTTGAAATACCTCCACCCAAGGCATGTAGGAGGCGACTTGCCCGAGATCTGCGGGCTGTGGAGCTGATTTATCTGTAGTCATACTTTATTTTGTTATGCTTTATCGAGGTCTTCCCTCTGTATGACTAACAGATGTATTTAGTTGTAGGTTGTAGAGTTGTGTATAATATCCGCCTCGGGCGAGCAATTCCTCGTGTCTGCCTTGCTCGACGATACGTCCCTCGTGTATGACGCAAATCAGGTCGGCGTGCACAATAGTCGAGAGTCTATGGGCGATGACGATGGTTGTGCGGTCGTGCATCAAGCGCTCTAGGGCACTCTGTACTAGTCGTTCGCTCGTGGTGTCGAGTGCAGATGTGGCTTCGTCAAGGATAAGGATAGGCGGATTCTTGTACACAGCACGTGCAATGCTCAGACGCTGCCTCTGTCCCCCGGAGAGCTTTGTGCCTCTGTCACCGATATTGCTCTGGTAGCCCTCGGGCATCTGGTCGATAAACTCACTAGCATGAGCGATGTCTGCAGCTCGGTGTACGGCTGCCTCGTCGGCGTTATCCATACCGAAGGCGATATTGTTAAAGACGGTGTCGTTGAAAAGGATTGGGTCCTGATTAACGTTCCCCATCATACCCCTAAGGTCAGCGAGGGCAAAATCTCTAATATCTACATCGTCGATCAAGATCTGCCCAGACTCTACGTCATAGAATCGGGGGATAAGATCTACCAGCGTACTCTTACCTCCACCGCTCTGTCCTACGAGGGCTACAGTTTGCCCCTTCTTGATGGTTAGATTGACGTCTTGCAGCACCCACTCTTGGGCATAGCGGAAGGATACGTTGCGTAGCTCAATCTGTTGCTCAAACTTCACTGGTTTGGGATCTGAGGGATCTGCGATAGGGTTATTCGCTTTGAGGATCATATCGACACGATCCATAGATCCCATACCCTTGCGTATGGCATAGATCCCCTTACTTAAATCCTTGAGTGGGTTGATCAAACTATAGAAGATAACTAGGTAGTAGATAAAGGTCGAGGCGTCGATGCCACTACGTCCGTCGAGGATCAGCACACCGCCGTACCATAGTACCACGGCGATCGTAGCCGTACCGAGAAACTCGCTCATTGGGTGAGCGAGCTGCTGACGGCGGAATAGCCCCATCACCGCACGGCGAAATTTATTGTGTGCCTCTGCGAAGCGCTGACCCATATAGCCCTCACTAGCGAAAGCCTTGATGACACGCAGCCCTCCAAGAGTTTCTTCTATCATGCTCATCACTTGCCCCCACTGGGTCTGTACCTCTAGGCTATCTCGTTTAAGCGCCTTACCCACACGTCCCATAATGAAGCCAGCTACTGGTAGGAGAATGAAGACGAAGAGTGTGAGCTTCCAGCTCACTAGGATCATCATGCCCAAATAAACGGTGATGAGGATTGGGTTTTTGAGGATTAGGTCGAGCGAACTCATAATGGAATTCTCCACTTCGCCCACGTCGCCAGAGATACGTGCTAGCACATCGCCCTTGCGCTCCTCGCTGAAGAAACCCAGTGGTAAGGAGAGGATCTTGTTGTAGATAGCGATGCGTATGTCACGCACGATCCCGGTACGTATGGGGATCATACAGTAGAAGCCTAGGTAGGTAGCCCCGACTTTGAGCCCTGTCATCAAGACTAGGTAGAGGCTAAGCAGAACGAGCGTATGCGATACCCCATACTGGTCTACGGCTTGCCCCACATAGTAGGCGAAGTTGTTGTTGAGGGCGTGCCCGAGGTCGCTCCAGCCAGACTTGCTCCATAGATCGAAGCCTGAGAGGGGAATCAGCTCCTTGGCTCGCTCCTCGATCTGGAATAGGATACGCAGAATAGGCATAACTAACGAGAAGGCCAGCAGGTTGAGCAGTGCGCTCAAGATGTTGGCCAGAATGCTTAGCACAAGATATCCCCTATAGGGGGGCACGTAGAGCCTAAGTAGATGTAGTAAATCTTTCAATGCTTTGAGTATGATAGCCCTTGCTGGGGCACTTTATTTGCGCCGCAAAGGTACGAAACACTTTCTTAATTTTCTTGCTTTAAGAGCTCTAGCCTCTATTCAAGTCCTATGTTTTTATAGTTAGCTATCATGGGTTGTCTGAGAGTTCTGGACAAAAAAGTGCCGATTTGTTTGCAAGTTACAAAGAATGTGTTTACCTTTGCAGTGCAAATGAACTATTGAAGTTCTGCCTCATGCGGTTGTGGTGTAATTGGTAGCCACGTCAGACTTAGGATCTGATGCCGAGAGGCGTGGGGGTTCGAGTCCCTTCAACCGCACGAAAGAAGCCTGCAAGATATCTTGCAGGCTTCTTTTTTGTATCCTTATATCTCACTGTCTGACGTGTTACTCGGCCACAGGGAGGCTCATTCTCCTGAGGCATGCCGCCACGAGGCGCACATCTCTGAGCGTTTTGCTCCGATATCTGATCGGTACGGCGAGCCGACCGAAGTAGAGAAACCCGAATAGCTCATCTAGCCGAGGGTATAGCTTGCGCCCATCGCCACCGATTTTGCACCCTAGGTCACGCCCCCACTCCATAGTACAGATATATGATTTGCCCTCTAAGGTTGATGTGTCTAAGCCGTGGGCTTGTAACTCTGCGGTGAGTGTGGAGAGGTGGAACCATGCATTGTGGGCTACGACGATTTCGGCCTCCTCGAGATCCTGCATCAGTTTGTGTAGCACAGGGAGAGGTGCCTCTCCCTGTTGCATCTGCTCGTTGCTGATGCCATGGATACGGACTGCCTCGTGCTGCATCGTCCCAGCCTGCCGGAGCGTATGGCTCTCCTCCTTGATGGCTTGCCCTGCACGATCGGTCAGTTGCCACGATAGGGCTACAATCCTCGATGGGCTCCATGCCTCTTGAGGCATTTCGGGGTCTATCGCATCGAAAGTCTCGGTATCTAGTACTAGGTAATAGGGCGCATTAGGGCTGCCTGCACCTAGGCCAAAGAGCTCAGACTCCTCAATGCTTAGGCGTAGCCGAGGGCGGAAGCTCTCTGCTGCGAGCCTCTGACGCCGCTTGCGCTTGAGGTACCACAGCACTAGGCCTAGCACGAGTGCCAGACCTAGTGTGATGAGCAATGCCAATAGCAGTAGTGGCATATATAGACCGTCTTACTTGGCGAATAGGAACGCTCTATCTCGCTCGGCAGCCTCCTGTACCCAAGCTTCAGGGAGGAAGCTCCAGTTGCCAGCCTTGACAGGGCTAACAACGCCCTTGACCTCGAAGAACTTCATGAGGCTGAAGAACTGATCTAGCTCCGATGAGCCAACGATACGCCCCGAGAGGTCGGCTTTGTCGATGCCCGAGCCTAGAGTAAGCATACCGCCAGCACCTCCGGCACGGTAGCTATTGATGGCCACTCTATATCGTCTGTCCAGAGAGAAGGGTTCGCCACTAGACATCTGCTGTATGTTGATGCGCTCGCCTGCGGGCTTCGTTACGTCTACCGTATAGTCTATGCCGTGAGCTGCGCTATAGTTGAAGGTAGGTACGAGCGTCTTGTAGCGATCGGTAGGCTGCGCATCGGGGCGGAACTTGATTAGATGCCCCTCGCGGCTGGTCATCTGCTCTGTCCACCCAGCATACGAGTGCTCCAGATAGCCCTTGATCTCGGCACCAGTCAGCTCCATGATATAGAGATGATTGGAGAAAGGGCAGAACTTAAATAGATCACGTACATATACATCTCCTGCTGCCAGCTCGGCAGATAGGCTCAGAGGTGCGGCGAAGGATAGCTCGGCTCCTACTGTGTACATCTGCATCTGATGCACCACATTCATATAGGCCGAGGGACCGAAAAGGGCATCAGCGGCTACTACGGGAGCATCAATCAATCCGATCCTCTTGTCTAGAAAGCCCTGTACGCCCTCTGCTTCTCGAGCAAATGTCTTGAGGAAGTCGGCATCGGGCTGATACTGATTGAGGTCGTGCAGGGTTGCAGTAATGTGCTTGGCGGTCTTGTCGCCGTCTTTGGTGATAGTGATGCTTAGGTCGCTCACGAAGTCTAGATGATTGGCGGGGTTAATCAGCAGTACCGAGTCCCTCTCGCTACGTTTGATCCACTTATTTGTCTGGCGGTGGTCGTGACCCATCAAGATGATGTCTATCCCTGCTACAGCTGTCGATAGCGCTTCGCCAGCATTCTCCATATAGCTCTCATTGTCGTTGGTCAGGCCAGAGTGTATGAGGGCGACCAGCAGATCGGGTTGCTCCTTCTCGAGGATCCGTGGCACCCAGATCTGGGCGCTCTCGATGATGTCTTGGAACTCCATGCCCTCATAGAGCTGCTTGGGTAGCCACTGTGGGATCGCAGGGGTTACTAGCCCCAGTACTGCCACACGCACTCCCGATAGATCGAAGACCTTGTAGGGCTCGAAGTAGCTTTTGTCGCTTCCCTCTACGAGGGCATTAGCTCCTAGCACGGGGAATTTGGCCTCACGGACGAACTTGTCGTACACGCTATGCCCCGGCTCGATGTCGTGATTGCCGATGACGGCAGCGTCGTACTTGAGGTAGTTCATCGCCGAGCTGACAGCATTGGGGCTGAGTGTGTCGATGTAGTTGGAGAAATAGGTGATTGGCTCGCCCTGCAAGAAGTCGCCCCCGTCAAGTAGGAGTACGTTGGGCTCTTGCTCGCGTACCTGCCGCATCATCTCGGCTAGGCGTGCCATGCTACCCGTGCCTGCACGCTGGTTGATGTGGTCCTCGGGGAATAGATTGCCATGTACGTCTGTGGTGTGTATCAGGCGTAGCGTCGTGGTAGTTTTGCCGCCCGAGCAGGCCGACAGTACTAGCCCCAGTACTAGAGTGTAGCCTAGGAGCAAAAGAGATTTACGAGTCATATTTGTCGTACTATAATTGATGAATATCTCAACTGATTGTACGACAAAGGTAAAGATAAGACCGCTTATTCCTCCACAAGTAGCTCGATGAGTACGGGGAAGTGGTCGCTATATCCGCCTTGGTAGTGTGGCCCAGCGTAGGTACGCCAAGGCACTAAGTGCCCTCCTTGGCGAGGTTCGTGCCCGAGGTAAGAGGGGCAATAGTTGCGAGCAGAGCCGTGGTGGTAGCGCAGCTGTGCCTTGCTCTGGAGCAGGCTCTCGGAGATGATGATTTGGTCCAGTTGCTCCCAGACACCCCTAAAGCAGTAGCTCCCTGCAGGGGCCTCTAGGCTTGGCAAGCGGGCGAAAGCATTGTACAGGCGCAGGGTATCGCTACTCTGCTCTAGCCCATCCCTCGGCATAGAGAGCTGTGCGCCTAGGTCGCTTCGTGTGGCAGGCTCTTCGGGAGAGCCGTTGAAGTCCCCCATGATCACGAAGTGCCCTTGCCCTTGCTGGGCGTGGTGCAGGCTATCGCAGATCTCCCTGAGCTTGCGTGCCACACCACGCCTAAAGCCTTCGCTCTGGCGTACGCCTTCTCGGCGAGAGGGGAAATGGCAGACTAGGAGATTGAGTAGGTATTTGCCTCGAAAGAGGCCAGATACTTGCAGCAGATTTCGGGTGGTCTTGTTAGGATATCCGTCGAAGTAGATTGGATATTCCCTAAAGTCGGTTGGTTCAAATAGCTCCTTGCGATAGAGTAGAGCTACGTCTATCCCTCTAGGGTCTGCGCTCTGTGTGATGCTATAGGCATAGCCCGCTTTGCGCAGAGGGGTTAGCCTGAGTAGATCGCTGAGCGTATCGCCATTCTCTACCTCAACTAGACCGACGAAAGCAGGCCAAGATAAGCCACCAGCACGGCTCACCACTTGGGCGATCCGCTCCAGCTTGCGCCGATAGCGCTTGTGGCTCCATAGGTTGGCACCCTCTGGCAAGAAATCTTCGTCCTCGGTAGTCGGGTCGTCTACGATGTCGAAAAGGTTCTCCACATTGTAGCTCATCAACGTGTAGCTCAGTGGCTGTGCCGTCGCTTGTGTAAGGGATAGGGAGGACATAATAATCGGTAGAAGTATAGTCGCCACCACATCGATAGGCCTAGAGCATCGCCAATAGAGGTGGATTGGGGGATTCATTTGCTATTGTGAGTTGTGTAAATAGAACTCTTCAAAGTTATACGATTTATGATAACTATTGGCCTATTGGCCTCATGAAATCTTTGCCTAGCCAAACTGCTGTTCAATTTAGATTTTAGACCAGTTTTCAGAATGTTGTAGGGAAAAGCCTTATGGACGAGGCGTAAAAAGGGTAGACCTCGTATTTGGCCTCTGGGAGGTCCTAGATGGCGTCCGACCTTGTTTCGGCACTTAGCTCCAGTCGAATGAAAATAACCAGCTCAAGTGGGTTTTCGTTAAAATGCTAACACACAATATGTTTGAATTGTAATTAGCGGAAGCTCCATGCGTCTGTGGCACACTTTTGAGATTTTCTTCCCACCAATCTCCCGAGCTTGGTGGACACATCGCATCAGATTAGTCCTACAATCCGAAAAAAACTGCCCATCAATTTTCGACCATATCCCCATTCATCTCGATGAAACTCCCCTCGTCCCCCTGAAAAATCTTAGAAATCCTTTTGCAATAATTAACTAAAAAGATGAATCTCTAGAGGATATCAATCCTTTGTGCTAAGTATTCTGGAACGGTTTTAGGCGATACTCTAACTAGTAGATTTGAATAAATACATAGGGTGTAAGGTGTTGTCGTTCATCAAAAAAACACTACCTTTGTCGCCCGATAGAGTGTTTCCCTGTGTCTAGGAGGCAGAGTCCTTGGGGCCCTCAGTGGTCTATTGGGAGTCTAGAGCCAAGTAGCACAGAGCTGCAAAACGGTTAGATACATAGTGGCTTGAGGCAATGAAAAATTTGTCCAAGACCCGTATTCGATAGCAAAACACTCAGGTCTTTGTCGATTTTGATATGCAGCACATATATACTTCGGGGGCTTAGGATGAAGCTCTATCTCTCCAAGATCTAGGGGTTGCTATGTACAGAAGAAACTTTGAATATTTGGGTGCGTTTGCCCCAAGAGGCCTATAGATTTTGATTACTAAAACCGAGTTGTGCCTAGAAGCAGAGCTTAATACCTAATAATATGATAGATGGTTCTATCCCAAGATCACGTGTCCCCTCACGCTTTGTGATTCGGCAAGGGACTGTGCGTCTGGGACAGAGGTGCGGAACAATCTGTATGAAGCATTTATGTCTTTCTGTGATACGGAGAGTCTTTTCTCTAAACGATTTCCCTTTGTGTACATGATAGCCTATAGCAGTGAACCCATTGTATGGGGCTATGAATAAAGGTGCTACCCTTGCTTAGGATCGAGCACATCTGTGCTAGCAACTCGGTAGGGCTGCGAGAGTGTACTACGTCTGCACCGAGCTTGTCGTACAATTTTGATTAACTACTTAAAAACGAAACAATATGTCAAAAACCAAAGTAACCAGTTCCCCCTCGTTGGGGAACAAATTACAGTATCAGAGCCCAGAGATGGAGCTCCATAGCCTCCATACTCCTCTTAGCTTGCTCACGACGATGTCGGAGTCTCAGCTCAATCTGGAGGGAGAGGTCGGCAACTATGACGATGGAGATGAGTTCTACTAGGTTCAATGAAAGGTAAAATATGAAGAAAATGAGATTTATACGATTTGTGGGCGCATGCCTGCTAGGGGTAACCCTCGTGGCTTGTCAAGATAAGTTTGCACAAGTAGACGACTCGCTGCCTAAGGCTGAGCCTAAAGCAGAGTCGGAGGGAGGTGTGGTTATCGGAGAGGATTTTATTCCCTTCATGGAAACAGAGATGCAGCTCTCAGAAGACGAGCAGGATCAACTCAGAAGTGTGGGAATGGACTTTGTGGGGCCTGAAGACCAAAAAGGTCTGCCTAAGATACGCTCTCCACGCTTGAGGTTTACATACCTAAAGTATACGCAGAATCCTGCGACAAAAAAATGGAGTAGTGAGGAAGTTGTCAATCCCAATATGAACGTGGATATACTCCTAAGACGCCAAAAGGGTGAGCAAATTAACTTCATTCGCGAAAGAGGTATCGCTCAGTTCATAGGAAAGCCGGAGGAGAGTCGACGTAAAGCCAGAGTGCGTATTTGGATCAAACAGCCGAATCCCAAGAAGAGCAAAAGCCTATTCACCTTCGAGAGTGATGAAACGTGGTATGCTATGTTGATCCTTGATGCAGAGGCAGGTGCTCTCACGGATGAAAGCGGTAAGGAGGTTGCAATCTTTGGAGAGAGCCCAGCGGCAAGAAGTTCCTTGATTAACACCAATGAGAGTATTATCACATTTGTTGGCAACAATCAGGGTGCTGGTACTAGTGCCAAGGGTGCGAGGCGTGGTGCTCCTGCTGCCATAGACCGTACAAACTCTCCAGGAAGACAAGAGATCCCGCTAGTTTCTAATTGGCAGAAACTTGTACTGAGCGACTCTAATGGTAATCCTAAACTTAATGAAGGACGACCAGATGTGCTGGTACGCTTGGCGGAGAGTAGGGCCTTTACCATCAAGCCTCAAGGACTTTTGCTCAATTATCAGATTACAGCAAATGTCTACGAGGGGGTAGATATGCGCCGTGCAGGGATTGTATCCAACGTCCTAGACTTCCAAGGCAAATATAAACTTGATGAAGAGAGCTTAAAAGCTGCATTTGAGAAGAGCGGTGGTGGCAATGGCTTTGGTATTCCAGCCTGGGAACCTATTAAGTCCAAGCTGAAAGAATTTCAGGCGCTTATGATGTATAAGGCGCCAGCAGAGAACCTACAGTTCGGGTTTCCTTGGGATATGCCAATGATCTCAGACCGATTTACCGAAACACAAGTAGGTGCTACGCCTGCTATGAGGATGAGTGCTACCACTATGCCAGATTCCGATGTTGCTATGGTGCTTTTCGGTGGTTCTGAGGCAAGTCAAGAGTATCAAAATCAGCTATCTGGCATTAAAATTGGGCTGACTACACCAAGAAAGAATTTAACAAAAGATGCTCCTGGTAATTATTGGGATGTAGTCTACCATGTACAATGGGCGATGCCGAAGGAACAGGTTCCAGCCGCAAGCGAACGCTTCACCTACTTCTGGATGGATGCGCATTCTGCCCACTCAGAGGAGGAGTACTTCAATGCGAGAGTTAGTTCTATTAACCCATCGTCACCCGAAACATCTGGCAAGTACATAGATTTCATCCAGCAGAGAGGCCCCCGAACTCAGCCAATGGTCGTTGTACACCAAACCAATGCTGACTTTACTAGCCAAACAGGTAAAACCCCTCGCCTCTACGCAACGCTCAGTGCGGATTTGATGATCACTGAGCTTGTGTATAGGGTCGAGGGGGGCAAGAATTTCTCTGTCGTTGAGCTGCAGAACCCCTCTAGACTGCCTATTGACCTCAACGACTATGCTCTAGTACGCCTCATATCCAACGGCAGTAAGATGCAGTACAGAATGTCCAATGGCCAAGGAACAGATAATCTTGATCATGCTGAATTCTTCTGCCTGCAAAATCTAGACAAAAAACAGATGGTTGGAGATTATCGAGACACGGATGAGAAATATACAGCTGATGGGCCAGGTAGTTTCACCGAAGATCAGTATGGAGATTGGTACACAGGTGAGTATATGGGAGACTATAAGCGTCCTTACCACCAATTTGAGACTGATGGCCAGAAGCGTCTTGAGGCAGGGCAGATTGTATTGCTCGGCTCTCCTTGTTATACTCAATACAATCCAACAACGCAGCCTTGGTGGTCACAGTTTTTCCCTGTAAATCCAAGAAAAAGTATTTGGTATGATCTTCAGAAACGTTTCAGGTACTTCATCGGTTGTAATACTCAAGTCCTGAACATCAATAGTGAAAATAAGGGAGGTGTGGGAGATGGCTTGGCCTTGGTTAAGTTCTTCGATAAGGGGAGTAGTAAACATTTCGATGTGAAGACTACTAAGAAGAAAGTTGTTGACACGACCGCACCTATTGGCTCCAGCAACTTTGGGTTCTCTGGCACATTCGAGAGCTATAAGAACCAATATCTACACTCTAGTAATCCCAAAAGTAAGGAAGGTGGTAGTACAAACTCAAATTACTATACCCAGAAGCGTAAAGATGGTGTAGTCTTCCCTTTCATGGCGCCTTATCGTACAGTTAAGACTACGTCTAAGTGGTCGGATGACTGGGACCTTGTTATGGGCCCTGCGAGCTATACGGGTATTGATGGCGAATTGACAGGGGAGCAGCAGACTCTAGGCCATAGGTGGCTAGCCTCTCTTGACGGAGCGAAGTACCAAATAGCTGGGGAGAGAAAAAATTTGCGCCTATCTCGTGGTAGGTACTTCGTAAAGGGAAGAACACTTCTAGGCAAACCTGACTTATATAAGCAGTCTCGCCCGGTGCATCGCTAGGGCGTAGATATAAATAGGTAGTGAGTTATAGATTATATCCCTAGACTGCTTCGTTAGCGTAGCAGGAGTAGGTTCCGCTCTGTTTGCGGCTTACATCTTGCATCTTATACATTTAGACGCAGTGCCTCTAAGAGGGTGTGGGCAAAACAGAGTTTTGCCCACACCCTCTTAGCATATATTTTGCTAGAACGTAAGGCTAATTTTTGCGTATCCCAAAGCCAAAGCCTTGTGCCCAGAGCTCTCTGTATTTTGTAGCCTCAGCTAAGAAAGGGAGGAAGAGCCCTAGGTTATACAGAGTCTTAGATTTTCTCGGGAATAATTCATATATTTGTGTCAGAATGATATGTGCAGGAAAAGACCTGCCTCAATCTAAGAAGAGAACAGATTGGCGATTACTTTAGTGAGAGAGTTGGGTTCCCTCCCTCTTTCTTGGTTTGACGGATGAAGATTTTTGAATTCATCAAATGCTAAGCTATGTGGGCAAGGCTGTCATGCCCTTAATGGCTTTCTTGGGTGTTGCAGCTACTGGCTTGAGCATCCTTAGTGGTAGCATCGAAACAGATGCTGTGCTAGCACTTTTAATTCCCCTCTTAATCAACGAAACAATATGTCAAAACTTAAAACAATCAGTATCCCTTTGTTAGAAGGCAAATTGCGGTATTGTAGCCCAGAGGTGGAGCTCCATAGCCTCCACACACCTCTTAGCTTGCTTACAACGACGTCGGAATCTCTACTCAATCTAGAGGGAGAGGTCGGCAACTATGACGATGGAGATGAATTCTACTAGGTTAAATGAAAAGGTAAAGAAAGTATGGTGAAAATGAGATTTATATGGCTTGTGAGCGCATGCCTGCTGGGGGTAAGCCTTGTGGCTTGCCAAGACAAGTTCCAGCAGGTGGACGATGCCCTCTCCAAACCCAAGCCCGGAGAGGGCACATCTCTCGAGAAAAATTATGTCCCTTTTTTTGAGAGCGATGTGTTGATCTCCGAAGAGGATGAGCTTAGAAGCTTCGAGATAGAGTTTGATCGATCAGCTTCAGATGATAAGGCCAAGTTAAGCTACCCTCGTCTTAAATTCGTCGAGGGGCAAGAAATAGAGGTGGACGTAATTCTAAGGCGAGAGAAAGGCGGCAAGGTTAACTTTATTCGTAATAGAGGTAAGGCTCAGTTCATTTCTGTTGGTCCGAAAGGACTTTCAGGGAAGGTACGCTTCTGGCTGAAAAAGGAAGATCCTAAGAAAAATAAAAGCCTATTTACCTTCGAGAGTGACGAGACGTGGCATGCGATGTTTATCCTAGATGCAGAGGCTGATATTACTGCTACTCAATCAGGGCAAGAAATTGCACTCTTTGGAGAGAGACCTAGCGATAGGAATAGCCTAAATGACAATAGTCTTGACCGAGATGTCGTTTTGTTTGTCGGTAATAATCAAACAGCTGGGACGGGTGCAGCAGAAGCTCGCCGTGTTGCGCCAGATGCTAAATGGGCTGGGTTCAATGGCTATTCATATTCGTCAGGACCTCAAGAAATCCCTCTAATCTCGGATTGGAAGCGTCTAGAGATCAAGACGGGAGCCACCTCGGCCGATAGCGAGGTTATCACAGATAGGCCAAATGTATTGGTACGCTTGGCACAGAATACCACTTTCAGGATCAAACCTCAGGGGCTACTGCTCAACTATCAGATTACTGCCAATGTCTATGAGGGTATTGATATGCGTAGAGCAGAGGTCGTATCCAATACTCTCGACTTTCAAGGCCAATATAAGCTAGATACAGAGAGCTTGAAGGCGGCATTTGAAAAGAGTAATGGTGGTAATGGCTATGGTATCCCTGCTTGGGAGCCCATTAAGTCGAAGCTGAAAGAGGCTCAGAGGCTAAAGATGTATAAGGCATCAGTGGCTGACTACAACTTCGGTTACCCTTGGGATATGCCTATGGTTTCGGACCGATTTGCTATCACACAGTCTGGCGGTATAGAAATGCCCGAAACAATGGCAGAGGCTGATGTCGCCATGGCTCTCTTCGAGGCTTCACAGCCAACCATATTGTATGGCACGAAGTTGTCGGGGATGAAGATCGGTCTTACTACTCCTAGGCCAACTCTAGGGGATGATCCTCCCGGCAATTATTCCGATGTAGTTTATCATGTGCAGTGGGCTATGCCTAAGAAACAGACCCCACAGAAGCCCTTCACTTACTTTTGGATCGATGCTCACTCTGCTCATTCAGAGCAAGAGTATTTCCCGGCGACTGTCTGGACCCTTAAGCCATCTGAGAGGCCAGATATGTACTTACAATTCCTCAAACAGAGTTCTTTCCGTACTCAGCCAATGGTTGTGGTGCATCAAACCAATGCTGACTTCAAGAATCAAGTCGGTAAAACGCCTCGTCTATATGCCACCATCAGTGCTGATCTCATGATCACGGAGCTTGTGTATAGAAAAGAGGGAAGTCGCAACTTCTCTGTTGTCGAGTTGCAGAATCCCTCTAGGCTACCTATCAATCTTGATGACTATGCTCTGGTACGTCTAGTGTCTGATGGAACAAAGATGCAGTATAGGACATCGGGTGGTACTGGCACAGACGATCTTAATACCGCACAGCTCTACTATCTCAGCAGCTTGGATAAGAGTAAGATGGTTAGAGGGTATACAGATAAAGATGGGCTAGTCCATGTAGAAGGAGAGGGTACATCTGAGCAAGAAGCAGACTACACGTGGTCTTTTACTGGGGATTTTAGACGACCTTTTAATCAGTTCCTAGTAGATAATAAGAAGCGTCTTGAGGCGGGTCAGATTGTGTTGCTTGGGGCTCCCGGCTATACGCAGGTTGATGCGACGACACAGTCTTGGTGGGCTCAATTCTTCCCCGATGTCCCTCGCAAAAATGTTTGGTACGAAGCGGAGAAGCGTTTCAGATACTTCATCGGCTGTAATACTGAGGTTTTGAATATCAATAGTCAGAATAATGGAGGTGTCAGAGATGGCTTAGCCCTAGTTAAAATTATCGATGGTCGAAGGAAGGTTATAGACACAACCGCACCTATTGGTATAAGTAACTTAGGGTTCTCAGGTACGTTCAATGATTATAGGTCCGAGCTTGTGAAGACGAATAGCGTTGACTACTATACTCAGAATCGTAAAGATGGAGTCATTTTCCCCTTCATGCCTCCTTATCGGACTGTCAAGGTAACCTCCGACTGGTCAGACGACTGGGTGGTTACCATAAATCCGGCTAGTCACACAGCTACAGATAATAGTTTGCCGATCAATAAGCAGACGTTAGGGTATAGATGGCTAGCTTCACTCGATGGAGCGATGCTTACTGGAGGCAAGAGGCTCAAGCTAGATCGCGGTAGCAATTTCACAAAGAAGAGGACGCCTCTAGGTAGGCCTGATCTGTACAAAAACTCGCGACCAGTGCATCGCTAGAAATTCTCCAGCACTTCGCCCTAATATAGGGTAAGCGTAGTCCTAAGATAAGTAGGGTGTGCCGATTTTTTCGGCACACCCTACTTATCTTAGGAGATTATATGGCTTACTTAGCCAACTTGCGGAAGTGGTAGTGCCCCGTTAGGTCGTTGAAGACTACGAAGTATGCACCAGCCATTTCGGCCGAGATTTTGATGTTGTCGCCACTGTCGGACTTAGCTACAGGGAAACTTGTACCGCCCCAACTCTTATCCCAAGCGTCATTGGCACGGATTTTCAGCTCTCCAGTTGCGATCTCGATGCGTTCGGCCTTCCAGATATGAGGATCGTAGCTGGCTTGAGTCAGATCAACATCATTATCCCAGCCTCCTACAGAGGAGCCAATCAGCCCCATGCTCTTGTAGACCGTAGCTCCTTCTGCACCTGCAAAAGGCTCTACCGAATAGGTAAGTGCCTCTGGGTCGAAGCTCACCGTGAAGTAGCCACCTGCGGTAGCGTCCTTGATGTTGTCCCCCTTGCCGAGCTCTAGCTTGCCCGCAGCAGGTGTGCCGAGAGCCTTGTCCCAAACACCGAGGTTAAGCTCGTGGTCAATCTTGAACTCAGCGCCTGCGGCGAACTTACCTGTATAGGTGTAGGCCTTGCCATCGGGAGCGTCTAGGAAGAATGGGAAGCCTGCATAATCTTTTTGCCACTTATGTTCGTCGCCAAACATACTGCCGACGAAGAAGTAGTCGAGCGACTTAGTACGGATGTCAGCAGGCGTTACCTTGAGTTTCACGGCAGACGAGATAGCTGCTACAGACTGAGGCACTCTCGTTGGTGCAGTCGTGTAGGGAATAGCTCTGATCTGCAGGTTCAACTCTTCGGCTACTCCAGTGGCTAGCTTGAGCTTGCCCGTGAGGATTTGGTTCAGCTCTAGGTAGGTGTACTTGCGCATCAGCATATTTGGCCCAAGCTCGATAGCTAGGGTATCTTTAGTCTCTGCTTTTTGTGTTGGTCTCGTGATGAGTAGCTCGTAGTTGGCTACAACCTTGTCGTAGCTGAAGCGAGTGGCCGTCCACTCGAGTGTGAGGGCTGTCTCGTCGAGCGTGCTCTTGTCGATCGCAACTTCGGCAGTGCTTAGCTTGAGCACGCTAGCCTGCTGAGCAGAGACTAGGATGCGCTCTTCGTTCTTGTCGCAAGAGCCTAGAGCCGCCACTAGGGCAAGGCTCATGAGGCTTTTGATTGCTACATTATATCGTTTCATACAGATGCTAGATTAGTATTTGGGATTCTGCTTGAGGTTTCTATTGGACTGTACATCGTCGGCAGGCAGAGGGTAGAGCTTGTAGTGATCTTCTACACCGCGACCCTCCGCGATACCGCCCTTCCATGGCCAGAGATATTCGCCAGAGGTGAATTTGCCGAAGCGGATGAGGTCAGTACGACGGAGGCACTCCCAGTATAGCTCGCGGGCACGCTCCTTGAGGAGAATATCGAGCGAGATACTGCGCATAGCACCATTGCTATTGCCATAGGCTCTCTGGCGTAGTCTATTGAAATACTCAAGCCCCTTGCTCGCATCAGCCTTGCCCCTTACAGAAGCCTCAGCGTAGTTGAGGTACATCTCGGCCAGACGGAAAAGAGGGAAGTCCGTATCGACGAAGGTATTGTGCTTGGCAGCAGAGCCGTCGGACTTCACATTGCGGAACTTAGTGATCCATACCCCCTGCATAATGTCCGATACCTTCTGAATGTTGAGCTCTCTGTGATCCATGAGGTAGCGGCTGTCTTCCTTGTCAGCTCCCTCGAACTGAGCTACTAGGGCAGATGTGGCACGATTGCCACCCCAACCGCCATCGACACCCATATTGACGCCGAGCGTCTTCTGAATATCGGCATTCGTCGAGCCGTTGACTAGGAATGTTGCACCACCCCAGTTCTTGCTGTTGATGCCGTCGTAGCCAATGGCTAAGATTGTCTCTGGGTTATTGACATCGTTGTCCGCACGGAATAGGGAAGCGTACTGTTCTGCTAGCTTGTAGCCAGAGAGGATTACACGCTCGGCATATTCGGCTGCATCGGCATAGCGCTCTGTCCCCGTGTACACCTCGGCATTGAGATACATACGAGAGAGTAGTGCCCAAGCGGCGGCCTTATCAGCACGACCATATTCGTTGGTGCGAGGTGCTGCCAGATCATTCTCGATCTCTTTGAGTTCGCTCTCGATGTGCTTGAATAGATCGGCACGCTGGATCTGCTTGGGGAATACTTTCCCTGTACCGAGCTGCTGGTCGATCATGGGCGGGTTGCCGAGTAGATCCATCATTATCCAGTACTGGAAGGCACGAAGGAAGCGCGCTTCGGCTCTGTACTGCTTGATCGTAGGGTCGCTAGCCTTGCTCTCGGTAAGCTCAAGGAAGTTTACTGCGAGTTTGATCTGATACAGGCTGCGGTAGTAGAGTCCTTTGACGAAGGGGTTGGACGAAGACCAGTTTAGGTTGTGTAGGTCGGGTAGACCATCATCGCTCCATGTGCAGATTGCCTCGTCCGTGCAGAGCTCCTGCAGGTTGAAGAAATTGCGGAAGAAGTCACTGAAGCCTTCGTCTATGCCTGCTACGTCGCCTTGCCCTGCGGGGCCTTCGTTGCCCGTGAGGGCAAATGCACCGTATACCTTGGCAAGTGCTTGCTTAGTAGACTCGCCAGAGCTGAGGATATTCTCGGATGTCGTGATGTTGGTTGGTCTACGATCAAGGTCTTTGACGCAGGCCGATAGCCCTATGAGTGCACCTAATGCTGCTACTAGGATGCCTTTTTTGTTGATATGCTTATTCATACAAATTACGTAGTTGATGCCCTCTCTAGAGCGTTAGCGATAGGTTGAGCGAGTAAGTGCGAGGCACTGGGTAGAGCTGCATATCGATTGCGTGCTCTGGGTTCATGCCCTTGTAGCCACTTAGCGTGAAGACATTCTGCACCGTAGCCGTTGCTCTTAGGTTTGTCTTACCGAAGATCTTGCCGAAGTCGTAGCCGAGGGAGAGGTTGTCCATGCGCAAGAATGAGGCATTGTGGATATAGTAGTCCGACATATACTGCCCAGTAGCGAAGCCACTCTTGTAGATCTCGCTCGTCGTGTTGCGCAGGAAGCTATTGGGATTCACGACTTCGTTCTTCACGGCCATGAAGGAGGATATATTGTCGTAGATGTAGTTGCCGAAGCTAGCACGTAGAGCTGTCGAGAGCGACCATTTGCCATAGGTCAAGCTTGTGGAGAAGCCCATGAATAGATCGGGGTTGGGCGAATTGAAGTGGTAGCGATCCTTCTCGTTGTAGAGGCCATCGCCATTGAGGTCTGCGTATGCACCCTCAATAGGCTTGCCCGATGGGTCGTAGAGCTGCTTGAAGACGAAGAACGAACCGGGTGTGTGGCCTACAGAGTGGATCTGAATGTTGTTGCCAGTGCCGCCAGTCACACCACCGTGTAGCACCCCTAGATAGTTGGGATCCTCGGTGAGGTTGAGCTTAGTGATCTTGGTGTCGTTGATCGTGAAGTTCATGCTCACGTCCCAGTTGAAGTCCTTAGTCTGTACTGGCGTAGCGTTGATCGTGAACTCAATCCCCTTATTCGTAATGTTACCTACGTTGGTCAGCAGTTTGTTTGAGAAATTTGACCCTGCAGGGATAGGCACTTCGTTGAGTAGGTCCTTGGTGTTTTTGTAGTACACATCTACCGTACCAGAGATGCGGTTGTTGAGGAACGCATAGTCAAGACCGACGTTGTAGGTCTCTGTTTGTTCCCACTTGATGTCCTTGTCGTAGGCTGCTGGGCGATACATATTGTAGAACTTGTCGCCGAACTGATACATCGCTGTATTCTGGCTCAGGTAGTAGCCCATGAGATAGCTGTAGTTGGCGATGCCGTCCTGCTGACCCGTCACACCGTAGCCAAGGCGTAGTTTGAGGTCGTTGATCGCATCAACGTCCTTGAGGAAGCCTTCCTCCTTCATACGCCAAGCCAGAGCCAACGAGGGGAAGATACCCCAGCGGTTCTCCTTGCTGAAGCGTGAAGATCCGTCGGCACGGACTGTTGCGGTGAAGAGGTAGCGGTTCATCAAACTGTAGTTCAGACGTGCATAACCAGAAACTAGCGTATTCTGTGGATAGTCTACGGGGAAGATTGGTTTGCTCACGACCTCGCCAGAGGCTGTGCGGTCGGCGAACTTGTAGTCCGTCGTCTTCCAGTCTTGATAGGAGTAACCTGCCATCACATCGATGCGGCTCTTGAGCGACTCGATTTCTTTGGCGTAGTTGGCGTAGAAGTCTAGCAGTAGATTGACTTTCTTCTGTTCGTACTCATTGTTTGTTCCACCCTTACCCGGAGTCGTGCCTCGGTTCCATTCCCAAGAGGCCTGCTCAGGGACGAAGATCTTACCCTTGCCATGTGTATAGTCGTAGCCAAGGTTGAGGCTAAAGCGTAGCTCGGGGAGGAAGAACGTCTGATAGTCGATCTTCATACTACCGAGAGAGCGGAGTACATTACTGTTGTTGTCCCTTAGGTTGAGCTTAGCCACGGGGTTTACAGGAGAGAGGGCATTGATCTTGTCGCCGTTCATCCAAGTGAAGTAGCCCCCGAACTGCTCGAAGCCGTCTGCGAAGATTGGCTGTGTAGGGTCGAAAGTCACGGCATCACCGATCGCACTTCTGTCAGCGAAGCGATTCTTCGTGCCAGACACCTTGAGGTTGGCGTCGATGGTCAGATGGTTGTCTAGAAAGCGAGGATTGAGGCTGATACCTGTGCTCACACGTTTCATGTTGTCGGTCTTGAGCACACCATTCTGGTCGTAGTAGCCGATCGAGGCACGGAAAGGAATCATGCCCACTGCACCGCTAACGCTCAAGTTATTGTCCGTACCGAAGGCTGCTTGGTAGATCTCACGCTGCCAGTTGGTATTGGCAGAGCCTAGCATAGTCTTGCGGCTTGGGTCGATCTCGGTAACGAGCTTGCGGAAGGCATCGGCACCGAGTACATCGACGAGCTTAGAAGCATGTGCAATGGAGTTCGTCGTGGAGAAGTTGATTTGCAGATCCTGCCCCATCTTACCGCGCTTGGTGGTAATGATGATGACCCCATTGGAGGCACGTGAACCATAGATCGCCGTAGCCGAGGCGTCCTTGAGCACGTTCATCGAGGCGATGTCCTGCGGGTTGATTGAGCTTAGTACACTAGGAGCGCCAGCAGCTGCACTATTGTCAATGGGTACACCGTCGATGACGATGAGCGGATCGTTGCTAGCGTTGAGCGAAGCGCCACCACGAATGCGAATCTTGCTCGCACCACCGGGAGAGCCGTCGGGCGTGATCTGCACACCAGCTACCTTGCCGACGAGGAGCTCGCCGGGAGTAGAGATTGCTCCCTTCTGGAAGTTCTTCTCGTTGATGCTTGTGATAGATCCCGTTAGATCCTTTTTTTGCATCGACCCATAGCCGATGACTACGACCTCCTTGAGGGTCTGATTGTCTTCTTGCAAGACGATGCGCAGAGGGCTAACCGCTGTAACTACTGCGATCTCTTGATTGACGTAGCCGATGTATGAGATCAACAGTGTCTCCGATTTGGGTGCCTTGAGTTGGAAGTTGCCATCGAAGTCGGTTACTGTCCCTACGCTGGGATTGCCTTTGAGGCGAATAGACGCACCGATGATGCTCTCGCCCTTGCTATCCACCACTACGCCTTTGAGCAGGATATCCTGAGCCCAAGACGTATGGACAAATAGCAACGTAGCCAATACGAACCAAAAAGCTCTGGCTTTGATGTTACCTTGTTTCATATAAATTGGATTTGAGTGTTATTCTGTACGCTGGTCTAGGTACTCCAATGCTATAGGTATGCTGCCGAGCTCGGCAGCATACCTATAACGTATAGAGAACTACTTCTTCACAGGGATTAGAGAGATTGCATAGCCTCCGCCCGGAGCAGACTCGAGCTTGATCTTGCTACCCTTCTTGACGGTCATTTTCTTGATTGTGTAGGCCTTGGGATTGGTAGCGTAGTGCGCACCCTTGGCATCGGCATAGATTGTCGCCGTGTATTTCTTGCCCGCATCGAGGAAGTCTAGCACGAGCGTAGACTTGTGTCCGTCGTAGCCAGCCACGTTACCTACAAACCACTTGTCTGTTCCCTTGGCCTTGCGAGCTACGGTGATGTATTCGCCCGGCTCTGCCTCTAGATATTTGCTGTCGTCCCAGTCCACGGCTACGTCCTTGATGAACTGGAAGGCATCAAGGTGCTGATCGTAGTGCTCGGGTAGGTCGGCAGCCATCTGTAGAGGGCTGTACATGGTCAGATAGCTACCGAGCTGATTGCCGATTGTAGCCTTGATCTGATTGGTATTGCCGGGATTGAGCTTCGTCATATCCGTCTCGAAGATACCGGGCGTATAGTCCATTGGGCCACCGATGAGGCGGGAGAAGGGCAGGATCGTCAGGTGGTTGCCATTGTTGCCCCCGAAGGCTTGATACTCCTGACCTCGTGCCGACTCTTGGGCGATGAGGTTGGGATAAGTACGGCTAAGGCCTGTCATGTGCACTGCCTCGTGGGCATTGACCGAGATGCCATACTTGGCAGCTTCCTTGACAGCGTAGAGATAGTGATTGACTAGAGTCTGGCCGTAGTGGTGCTCTCCACGAGGGATCATATCGCCTACATAGCCACTCTTGACGGCGCTGTAGTTATTGTCCTTCATGAACTGGTAGGCCTGATGCATATGGCGCTCGTAGTTGCGGATAGAGCCAGAGGTCTCGTGGTGCATGATGATCTTGACGCCTTTGCTCTTGGCGTAGTCACGTAGCATAGCCACATCGAAGTCTGGGTAGGGCGTCACGAAGTCGAATACATAGTCCTTAGATAGATCGAACCAGTCTTCCCAACCTACATTCCAGCCCTCTACGAGGATTGCATCGAAGCCGTGCTTGGCAGCATAGTCGATGTAGTACTTGACACGCTCGTTGTTGGCGGCGTGCTTGCCGTTGGGCTTGGCCTTGGTGTAGTCCGTCTCGCCGATCTTCACATAGGGTAGGTCGTCGGTATATGCCCAAGAGCTCTTGCCTGTGATCATCTCCCACCAGACGCCCATATACTTCGTGGGTTTGATCCAGTCGGTCGTTTCGTAGGCACAAGGCTCGTTGAGGTTGTAAGTGAGTTTGGAGGCAAGGATATCACGTGCATCTCGGCTGACAATGATTGTGCGCCAAGGTGTGTTGAAAGGGGCTGCGATATGACCACGGTCGCCCTGTGCATCGGGAGTGAGTTCTGTCTTGAGGACGAAAGTCTTGTCGTCTAGTTCTAGGTTGATCGCAGGGAAGTCGATCAAGGCTGCCTCGTGAATGTTGATGTACAGACCATTGTCGCTCTTGAGCTGCAGTGGAGTCTGTAGACCTGTCTTGGAGAATGCCTTCTGAGAGCAGTTCTCCGTATAAGCCTTGTCGAATAGGCCACGCACCTCGGAGAGGCGACTTGTGGTGTAGTCGTACTCCTGCGTGTCGTAGTCACCGGGTACCCAGAAGGCCTTCATATCCCCCGGGAGGGCAAACTCAGTGAGCTCGCGCTGCACGACAAGGAAATTCTGCTGCTTGCCCGCAGGGAACTCGTAGCGGAAGCCTAGCCCGTCGTCGTAGAGGCGGAAGCGAATAGCGATACGATTGCCCGTAGCACGCTGCTGCAGGTGTACGAGTAGCTCGTTGTAGTGGTTGCGAATCTCCTTGACTTCGCCCCAGACTGGCGTCCAAGTTTCGTCGAAGGTGGAGGTCTTGTAGTCTGTTACCTCGAAGTTCTTGTCCATCGACTGCTTGCCGTCCTTCATCTCGAAGCCCATACGGCTAGCTTTGGTCACGACAGTGCCATCGGCTAGCTTGAGGTCATAGGTGGGTTCCCCTTGACCATTGAGCTGGAAGTTCATCTCCAGCTTCTTCCCGGGCGAGCTGAGCTTCTGAGCTAGCGCCTCGTAGACCGAGGCACTCATCAGGCATAGCCCCAGTGCCATTAGTGTTACTTTCTTCATCATCTTTCTTACGTTATTAGTTATACGCTTACAATATTTCCATTTTGCTACGATCCCTTATATCTTATCAGCCGAGGATATGAGTTTTTATTTTTCTCTATATGCTTGTTTTCTATTTTCTATTTATGTAAAATAAGCCCGCAAATTTAGCGATATTTTATTATATAAACAAAATTAGGTCGAATATCTGCTAAAAATCAAGGGAGGATAGGTCTAGCGGTTGGCATCAAGGGGAGTCGCTACTGCCGAAGAAGACCACATATAATGAAGGCGGGCGTGGCCAAATAAACTCCACACCCGCCTGCTTCTTTGGAATAAAAATACAAACCTAATTGACTAAACTACTAACTCGTGAGGGCCATATATCCCTCGTGCGATATCTTACTTTAGCTCTACATCGTACGCCACCACATCTCCCGATCTAGGATAGAAGCCTCTGATGTACAGACGCTGTGAGCGTCCACGGGCTTCAAGTGTCTGGCTGACTACCTTGTTTAGGTCGCTCACCGATCTGATGGGGCGGTCGTTGGCGGTGAGGATAATGAAGCCCTCCTTGACGCCTGCCGACTTGAGTGCACCCGATGAGATGCGCTCCACCTCTACCCCATACGATAGGCCGTAGCTGCGTAGCTGCTGGCTGTCTAGGGCACGTAGCTGGGCTCCCAGTCGCTCTGCATTGCTATTTTGCTTGATGACGCCCTGACCTCCGTCTACATTTTTGAGCGTTACCTTATAGACCTTCTCCGTACCCTTACGATTGACCTTGACCTGCACGACGTCGCCGGGGCGATAGCGGCTAATCTGCTCTTGGAGCTGGCCGAAGTTGTCCACGGGAGCGTTGTTGATGGCCACAAGTACGTCCCCCTTCTCGATGCCAGCCGCTAGAGCCGCACTGATCTCGGAGAAGTCGCCTATGTAGAATCCTTTATTGACCTTTAGATTCTCCTGCTTGACGAGGTCGGCATCTACATCACGTCCAGCTACTCCGAGCAGAGCTCTCTGTACGGTGCCAAACTTCTTGATGTCTTCGACCACCTTGGCTGCCATGTTGATGGGTACGGCAAAGGAATAGCCTGCATAGTTGCCTGTCTGGGAGTAGATCATCGTATTGATCCCGATGAGTTCGCCCGCAGCATTGACCAGCGCACCGCCACTATTGCCCGAATTGACTGCCGCATCTGTTTGTATGAAAGCCTCGGCCTTGAGCTGTCCCGACGCACTTGCGCCCGTATTGCGGCTCTTGGCACTGATAATTCCTGCCGTTACAGTGCCCGTTAGGTTAAACGGATTGCCCACAGCCAGCACCCACTCGCCTAGGCGGAGCTTGTCTGAGTCGCCGAAAGGTATGGTTGGGAGTTCCTTGGCATCGATTTTCAGTAGAGCGATGTCCGTAGAGGGGTCAGTGCCGATGAGCTTGGCGTTGAAGGTACGATTGTCGTTGAGCGTTACGCTCACCTTGTCGCTATTGTCGATCACATGATTGTTGGTGATGATGTAGCCATCGTTGCTGATGATGACTCCAGAGCCATAGCCCACCACGGGGGTATTGCGGCGTTGCATACCGCTGCCACGTCCGAAGAAGAACTCAAACGGGTCAATTGCCTGCGACATACTGCTCTGCTGCTCCTTCTCTACCTTGATGTGCACCACTGCTAGCACGGAGCTCTCGGCCGCTGGGGTAAGGTCTGGGGCTGCCCCTACGGGTTTGCTCCCATGGCTGTATGCCGTATTCTGGAAGCCATAGTCTAGAGCGGTAGACTGGTGGGGGTGTATGTAGGCGATCTCGTCGAGATCATCTCTCTCGGCATCCATAACCAATACCGTAGTGGCAGAGGCCACCACACTCACAGCTACCAAGGCACTACCATATGCCAAATTTTTCCATAGTTTCTTCATATCTGCTTACTAAATGGTTGTTATTTCTATCTTGATATTACTTCTGATAAACGCAGCCTATTCGGCTACTATTGTCTTAATAACAAAAAACACAGCGAAATTCCCACAGGCTCCCTCCAGAGCCTCGTCAAACAACATTCGGAGTGGGGGTATGCTCTCCCCTCCGCAGATTTATATTTTCGAGCAGTTTTCAGAATGTTGTTGGGAAGATCTCCTGCCGACGGGCCGAAAAAGAGAAGAGGGCGTATTTGCCTCCTAAGGGGCTCTAGAAGCCGCTCGCCCTCATTCTGGCACTTGGTACTAGACGGATGAAAATACCCCTCTAGAAACGCCTCTTTGTAATTCTTTATTAATTAGATTGATAGTATCTCCGAGTGGGCCCTTCTAGCCAAGTGACGCGGATTTTGGGGCATTTCTTCCCACCAATTTCTTCAGATTAGTGGACATATCGCTGGGTATTGGTCCATCAATCCCCAAAAAACTCTCTGAGTTTCTCCGCAAGAGTGAAGCAATTCCCCCACAAAATGCCGCTCCATTCGTCCGAATTTAAGGTTAGGTTATTTACATACTTTAACTAAAAATGCGAAAGGTCAATTTCTAGGCTCGAGGATTTTTAGCCCAGTCATCTGGTACTGCACCCAGAGTGCCCAAGCCCACAGATAGATGTGCGCTATTTTATAATGTACAAGCTGCTGTGCTCCGCTCTGCTCTCGATTTCCGCAATCCTTGCATCTTACGCCTTCTAAGACACCTTAAAATTAAAAGGGGCTGTGCCAAAAATGAATTTGACACAGCCCCGAAGCAGTCTAGAGGCGCCCCGATGCTAGGTGTGGCGCCTTACTTGTCTATATGGAGTTTGACGGAGGTATTCCCCTTATTGGGGTGTACTAGTGTGATGATGTATGCCCCTTGCGTTAGTGATTGAGGCAGTAGGCAGACGCCCTCGGTGTTGCTCTCGCCTTGGAAGCATAATATCCCTTGGGTATCGTAGACGGAGATCTGACAGCCCGAGGCTGAGGTGTATAGTGCTCTGGTGCTAGCCTGATAGCCTCCGAAGAGGTTTGCTTCTCTAGGTTGCACCTCCTCTATAAATGTGCCGAAAGGCTTCTTGAAGACCAAATAGCTATTGCGTGCATTATGTTCCTCACTTTGCCCAAGACCAAAGAAAGTTATCACTAGCCCTCCTCGAGAGCGTGTGGGATAGCCCGGTAGTGTGACTTCCTTTTTCTCTCCTGTAAGATCGTCGATGCTCTCGTAGGTAAAATCTTTCTTGAGGTCTCTACCACACCGTGCCGATAGCCATTTGAGGAAGGCTTGAGGCTTCTTAGTGGCGAGCGACCATACAGACGAGCCACCGATGGGAGGAGCCCCAGTAAAGCAAAATAGGTGTTGGCCTCCCCAAACATCTACAGCACAGTAGCCTTCCATATCCCGTATGATTTGTGCTTCGGACTTGCGTAGGTCGTAGAGTAAGGGATACTCTTTCGTGTACGTTTCGTCGTCTTCTGCTTGACGAACTGCCCCACAGATGAAGTTGCCATCGCTAGAGAATTGTAGCTTCTTGGAGAAGAATGAAACCGTTTTGGTTCGTGCGAGTACTTTCTTCGCCCACTCTTGGGCTGCTTTGTGGTAGGCTTGCAGTTGCTCTTGATACTTGGGGTCGGTATCGGGTACTGTGATGTAGTCTTTTTCCTGAGGTTTTGGTCCGGGTTTGGGGGCTTGCAGGTTGAAGAAAAGGTCATCGAGCATACCCTCGAAGTGGTAGTTGCCTTCGCTGTCTCGTACCCAGCGTACTAGTCGGTGAAACATGCCATGCCAGTCCACTTGTACTCCATAGACGATGGAGCCGTCCTCTGCGCAGAAGCGTGCTTGGGTGTACTGTGCTTCTCCCCCGAGTAGATCCTCCTTGGGGGCAGGTAGCTCCTCGACTACATAGGTGCCCGCATCGCTGCGGCTGATGATGGCCGGCAAGACATGATAGCCCCCATTAGAGAGGTTGGCAATAATATATTGGGTGTTGGAGGTCGCATAGATGGGACCAACGTAGGGATAGTCTGCTTTTGGCGAGGTGAAGGACTTGACCTGCGTACTACCCTTGGGTAGAATACCACCGCTATTCTGATTGACGAAAACTACAGCATCACCACTATCCCAGACATAGATGACACGTGTGCCAGTGCTCGGTATGGTGTACTGCTTGCTCTCTCTGTCGTAGATAAAAGAGCTGTCGAAGCTATATCCAAAGATGTAGCGGCCTTGGTCGGAGGCACCCTGTACGGGGCATTTATAGGCTTCGTCGTGATCTAGGACAATCGGCCCCTCTGCGATAGGGTCCTCCATTGCTCGTAGCGAAGAGGTCGGCTGTAGGCGTGACATGGATATTTGTGCGTTTAGATCTAAACCTCCAGAGCATAGGAGTAGGGAGGTTATCAGCAGGGCTTGTGCCAGCGAGGCGTAGCGGCTCATCCCTTGGTGCAGTTCTTTGTTCATAATGTAGTTGATTATTGTTTGGCTATTTGGGGTAGTCCTTGCCACTAGCTCTCTCGTAGGCGTGGCACGGTACCTCAGTGCTGTTCCTTTTGGCTTGGGCTCTAGCTATGCGCTTGCTCTGCATCGTACTAGAGGTCTCTAAGTAGTGCCAAAATCTAAGTTTTGCCTCTCTATCTTACTCTTGTTTGGGCTTGTGTGTCAGTGGCAAGGCTTCGCTCGACATTCCCCTAGACACCAGCCTCTGCTATATCTCTTTGTTTTCAGCCCTACTCATATAATATAGGTGTGTCAAATCCTATTTAATAATGGTAACCCAAAGCACTGCTCCAGCACTGGCGGAGGGCAGGCTACACTCCCTCGGCTAGACATGGACCATATGGTGCCATTATGCTCCCTCAATCACAGCCCAACACGGCTCTGTCTATAAGACAAAAAGACCAAGTCTGTGTCCTGCGATTGCCTCAAAGGTAGCAAATTAGCCAACAAAACAATAAAATATATGAAATCATATAAATTATCCGTAATGAAGGGTTTGGCCGATACGCCGAGGTCCTAAGTCTTCAGACGTCCGATACAGCTTTCGTATGACGGAGAAATGGAGTAACTTTGCTCATCACTTGATTTATTGTGTGAATGGAAGTTACCTTCTCGATAAAATATAAGGCTAATTGGGGGCATAAGCTGTGTATCAGCGGTTCGACTACGGAGCTTGGTAGCTGGGACGAAGACAAAGCGATTGAGCTACAAGCAGAGGGTGAGGAGCTGTGGACAGGCCGTGTCCTCGTCGATGGACGTAGAAAAGATCTATCGTACTACTATCTAGTCAAGGATCAGTCTGGTCAAGTGCTCCGCCGTGAGTGGAAGCGCATGCACCGCCTCCAGATCAAAGAACCATTCCGCACGATACACATGGACGACCACTGGATCAATCGTCCGCCCAATTCCCCCTTCTACAGCTCTGCTTTCTATGACGTGCTTTTTAGGCACGAGGAGGAGAGTAGTACGATCGTCAAGCGAAGTCTAGAGGTCAGCGAGAAACTTATCTTTCAGATCTACGCCCCCACGGTTCCACGTGGGCATCAGCTCTATCTCTCGGGCTCGACGGCTCAGCTAGGAGGCTGGGATATACACAAGGCCGTGCAGATGTCCTACTTGGGCAAGGGTGAGTGGTATGCTAGCATCGTGCTAGACAGAGCAGCATTGCCGAGCCGTGATGTGTGGTTCAAGTTTTTCATGGCAGAGGACGCTCGTGGGCATATCCGCTGGGAAGCTCGGGACAATCGGCAGTTTACCCTGCCCTCTCATGGTTGCTATGATGCGATCTATCTCTCGGGTATGAGCTTCGAGGAGGGCGACTATAGGCCTCACTTCTCAGGCAGTGTGGCACCTCTCTTCTCGCTCAGAGGGAGGAGTGACTGGGGAGTAGGCGACTTCGGGACCTTGCGTTTGGCCATAGACTGGGCGGCAGGAGCCAAGCAGCATGTACTACAGCTGCTACCTATCAATGACACGACCTACTACCGAGATTGGCGAGATTCGTATCCCTACAATGCGATCTCGGTCGATGCACTACACCCTATCTATCTCGATATATCAGCTCTAGCCCCTCTCAAGGACAGGGAGCTACAGCGCCACTTCGAGGAGCGTGCGGCTCAGCTGCGTATGAGCCCTACGCTACTCTACCCCGAGGTCATGGCACTCAAAGAAGAGTATCTGCGTCTGCACTACGAGGATCATGGCGCTATGCTGATGCGTAAGAAACCTTTCCGGGACTTTGTGCTTCAGCATGCCGAATGGCTCGTCCCCTATACGGCGTTTTGTCTGTTGCGTGACCTCAACGAGGGGCAGGCGCATGAGCAGTGGGGGCAATATGCTTGCTACAATCGCATCGCCATTGCTCAGCTACTAGATAGTGATGAGCATCGTCGGCGAGCAGGGTACTATAAGTATCTACAATATCTGCTTAGCGAGCAGCTGTTGCAGGCCCGGGCCTATGCCGAGGATCGAGGCGTTCTGCTCAAGGGTGATATCCCGATCGGGGTGGCGCCACAGAGCGTCGAGACGTGGGTGCACCCAGAGCTATTCCACCTTGGCCGATCGGCAGGTGCTCCGCCCGATGACTTCGCCGAGGACGGACAGAACTGGGGCTTCCCTACTTACAATTGGGAGGTAATGTATCGGGACAATATGCTCTGGTGGCGTAGACGCTTCGAGCGTATGTCGGCATACTTCAAGTCTTTCCGTATCGACCATATTCTAGGTTTCTTCCGTATTTGGGAGATTCCACGGACTCAGTACTCGGGGCTACTTGGACACTTTACACCAGCCTATCCGCTCTGTGGCAATTTCTGGGTTAAGCAATTTGCCCTGCTTGGTAGCCTAGAAGCCCTGATATATCCTTGCGTTCATGCAGAAGATCTGCAAGAGCTCTTCCCTCGTAGAGTCAAAGAACTTGTGGCATCGGGGCTTGTTATCCCCATAGAGCGAAGTAAATTTTATAGACTGAGCTACACTCAGCAGAGCGCCTATGCAAGTCTTCCTGTGGAGCGCATTCCGGGAGGAGAAACTACAAGAGCCTTGCTCATCGAGCTGTGCAAAGAGATTGCATTGGTCGAGGATATGAATCAGCCCGGCTCCTATCATCCACGCATCGCTTTCGACAAAACGAAGCTCTACAAGCGTTGGAGCCTTGAGGCTCGTAGGTTGTGGGACAAAATCAATCATCACTACTATTACGAGGTGCACAACGAGCTGTGGAAGCGTACCGCAACCCAGCGCCTAATCCCCCTACTCGAGAGTACGGATATGCTCGTCTGTGCCGAGGATCTAGGTATGATCCCCGCTTCCGTCCCCGAGGTCTTGGACGAATTGCAGATCCTTACCCTCGATTTGGAGCGTATGCCCAAGACGCCAACAGCTACGGGTTTAGTACCCATGCACTCCATTCCCTATCTGTCGATTTGCACAACCTCTACGCACGATATGGCGCCCCTGCGTCTGTGCTGGACACAGCTGAGTCGAGAGCAGAGGGAGCATTATCTGGCGAATCAACTACCTCACTCGGGGCTATGGGCCGAGGCGCCCGTAGCCGAGGTCATGGAGCGTATCGTTCGTGCTCACCTCTCTTCGCCTGCTATGTTTGTCGTTTTGCCCATAGCGGACTGGATGGCCATAGACAGCCGACTTCATCTGCTCGCCCCCGAGGACGAACAAATCAATCACCCCGAGGATCCACATCAGAAGTGGGCCTATCGTCTGCCGGTCTGCCTAGAAGATATGATGGATCGGCACGCAGACTGGAGCAGCCGCATCGCTCAGATGCTCTGCGATACACATAGAGATTAGACCAATGATAGAACGTATCTACGTACTAGAGGAGGCTGACGTACAGCAGTTCGTCGGAGCGAACAAAGTAAATCTCATCACGCTCTCCAACCTCTTCCCTCGCTGTCGGCTAGTGCTGCACGGCAATGTGATCAAAGTGCTCGCAGCTCAGCCCGAGGCCGAGCGCATTCTCTCTGCTCTTGAGCGGCTCGAGGGGATTTGTGTGCGCTACAATCAGCTTACCGAGGCGCAGATTATAGAGGTGGTCAAAGGGGGCGACACTACCAGCGAGAGCGAAGAACAAGCACCGAGTAACACCATTATCTATGGCTTACACGGCAAACCTATCTGCGCTCGTGGCGAAAACCAAAAGCGTATGGTGCGGCAGTTCGATAGCTGTGACTTGACTTTTGCTATTGGACCTGCGGGCTCGGGCAAAACGTTTATCGCCATCTGTTTGGCGGTGAAAGCCCTCAAGAATAAGCAGGTGCGTCGCATCATTCTCTCTCGTCCTGCCGTAGAGGCTGGCGAGAAGCTTGGGTTCCTCCCCGGAGAGATGAAGGATAAGTTGGACCCCTATCTGCAACCACTCTACGATGCTCTAGGCGAACTAATCCCTGCCCCTAAGCTCAAAGATCTCCTAGACACAGGCATTATCCAGATTGCTCCGCTTGCCTTTATGCGTGGGCGTACGCTCAGCGATGCCGTTGTGGTACTAGACGAGGCACAGAATACCACCCCACAGCAGATGAAGATGTTCCTCACACGCCTTGGCAACAATGGCAAGATGATCGTCACGGGCGACACCACTCAGATAGACCTGCCCCGTGGAGTGAAGTCTGGACTCAAAGACGCCACTGAGAAGTTAGCGGAGGTCGCAGGTATCAGCTTCATTCGCTTTTCCAAAACGGACATTGTCCGCCACCCACTCGTCGAGCGTATCGTTGAGGTCTACGACAACGCCGATAGACGAGAAATACAGACGTATAACGATACTAATAACTAAGATTTGCGATGAATAAGACTTTAACAACAACCAACTTCCACCTTCCCGGTCAGACGGGCGTCTACCACGGCAAGGTGCGTGACGTATATTTCCTTGAGCAGGGGCTAGTGGCTATGGTAGCTAGTGACCGCATCTCTGCTTTCGACGTGGTACTCCCCGAGGGGATACCCTACAAGGGGCAAGTGCTGAACCAGATCGCTACCTACTTCCTAGAGGCAACCAAAGACATCGTGCCCAACTGGCTTATCTCTACGCCAGACCCAATGGTTTCGCTTGGTCATCGCTGCGAACCATTTAAGGTGGAGATGGTGATCCGCGGCTACCTCACTGGTAGTGCTTGGCGTGCCTACAAGGCTGGCGAGCGCAGCATCTGTGGGATTACTCTGCCCGACGGTATGCGTGAGGACGAAGCCTTCCCTACACCAATCATTACCCCAACGACTAAGGCCGATGAGGGGCACGACGAAAATATCTCACGAGAGGAAATCATCGCTCAAGGTATCGTCACGGAGGAAGACTACAAACAACTCGAGCAATACACCTACGCCCTCTTCGCACGTGGCCAAGAGATGGCTCGTGAGCGTGGGCTAATCCTCGTAGACACGAAGTACGAATTTGGCAAGAAGGACGGCAAGATCTATCTGATCGACGAGATCCACACGCCCGACTCGTCCCGCTATTTCTATGCCGATGGCTATGCAGAGCGCTTCGAGAGTGGTCAGCCGCAGAAACAACTGTCCAAAGAGTTTGTGCGCCAATGGCTCATCGAGCAAGGCTTCCAAGGACGTGAGGGCGATCAGGTGCCAGAGATGACGCCAGAGTACTGCCAGAGTGTATCGGAGCGATACATCGAGCTGTACGAACAGGTGACAGGTCGCCCCTTCGTTAAGGCAGACAGCGAAGATATCGCACAGCGCATTGAGCGAAATCTAAGGGAGGCACTTAGATGATTACACCCTACAAGGACGAAGCGCCCAAGGTGGAGCAGGTGCAGCGTATGTTCAATCGTATCGCACCTACCTACGATCGCCTCAACCGCATCATATCGCTTGGCTTAGACAAGAGCTGGCGTAAGCAAGTGCTCGCACTACTCGAGCCATACAAGCCTAGCAAGGTACTTGATGTGGCTACTGGAACAGGCGATTTGGCCATCGAGCTGGTCACTGCTATCCCTAGCATCGAGGAGGTGCTAGGGGTAGATATATCGGAGGAGATGATGCGTGTGGGCAAAGACAAGGTGCACTCGCTCGGCTTGGACGAGCGAATTAGTTTTGCTCGTGAGGACTGTACGGCGCTTTCTCTGGAGGATAATTCGTTCGATGCGGTGACGATCGCCTTCGGTATCCGCAATTTTGACGATATCCCTCGTGCCGCCAAGGAGATTTACCGAGTGCTTCGCCCCGGCAAGCCCGTAGTGATCCTTGAGCTAACCGAGCCTGAGAACCTCATCATGCGTATGGGATACAAGCTCTATGCTGGCCACTTCATACCGCTAGTGGGGCGCCTCATCTCGGACGACGACAGAGCCTACAAATACCTCCCTGAGTCTATCGCTGCCGTCCCACAGAGGAAGGCAATGACGAGGATCCTTGAGGAGGCTGGCTTCGGCACTGCCTACTACCAGTCTCTAACCCCCGGTACTTGCGCTATCTATGTTGGCATCAAATAATCCAAAACAATTTGGCCTGATTGGCTATCCGCTGGGACATTCCTTCTCAGCGGATTTTTTTTCTCAGCTCTTTGAGCGTGAGCATATAGCTGCCTATTATACGCCTTATGAGCTTAGTTCGATCGACTTGCTCGGCCCTCTGCTTCAGAAGCAGACCAATCTCTACGGGCTCAATGTTACTTCGCCCTACAAAGAGGCTGTAGTCGAGTATGCCACGGAGCTATCGGCAGAGGTTGTCGCCACTGGGGCAGCCAATGTGCTGCACATACGCCGAGATGCTCGTGGGCAGGTCAAGCATATTGCTGCACACAATACAGATATCATTGGCTTTAGGGACTCTCTATTGCCCTATTTGCCCGATCTAAGTGGTGCAAAGGCTCTGATACTCGGCACGGGTGGAGCAGCCAAAGCTGCCTCCTATGCCCTTGAGCAGCTCGGGATTGATGCCTGCCTTGTCAGTCGCTCGCCTCGAGAGGGGACCATAGGCTACGACAGTATAGAGGCGTATCTGCCAGAGGCTAGGTTGATCGTGCAGGCCACGCCAGTGGGGTTGCGCTGCGGAGAGGTGGTTCTATTCCCCTACGAGAAGCTCACGGATCGGCACCTCTGCTATGATCTGATCTACAATCCGAGCGAAACGGGTTTCCTTGCCGAGGCCAAGAGGCAAGGGGCACAAACTAAAAACGGATTGGAGATGCTCCACAAGCAGGCCTTGGCGGCTTGGGAGATTTGGCAAACTCCCTAAGACTAAGGATTAAATCGTCCGAACAAAAAGCATAAAATACCTACAATTGGGGATACTTGATGCTCTGATGATGCTATACCTTTGCCTAGTAGAAATCAAATTAGTTAATTATCCTAACCAACAACATCTCTCAAAATGAAAAAAATCGGTGTTTTTTATGGGTCATCTACTGGCTCTACTTCCGAGCTTGCACAGCGTATCGCCAAGGCTGTAGGTGCAGAAGCTCATTGCTATGACGTTGCCAACGCTAGCGCATCTGATGCAGCAGAGTTCGAGGTACTATTGCTCGGGAGCTCTACATGGGGTATCGGCGAGCTACAAGACGACTTCGCTGGTTTCTTGCCCGATCTAGCTGCTCAGGATCTCAGCGGCAAGGCTGTAGGTCTATTTGGCTGCGGTGATGCAGATAGCTATCCAGACTCATTCTGCGAAGCTCTCGCCGAAATCAAGCAGGAGCTATCCGGCTCAGGCTGTCGCTTCATCGGGGCTTATACGCCAGAGGGATATAGCTACGATGCTACTCGCTGCGAAGAAGACGGCAAGCTCATCGGTCTATGTATCGACGATGTTAATCAGTCTGATATGACAGAGGAGCGCATTCAGATCTGGCTAACAGCCATGAAGGGCGATCTCTAGTAGTCTGCTACTCCAACTCCATTCAATAAACAGGGCTGTGTCGAGGCAATTGCTTCGGCACAGTCTTTTTTTGTGTTGATGCTTCGTTTGTCATCTTTTTGGTTAAGAAGTGTAAAGGAATTATTCAAGGTTTTTAGATAATACCAAGGTGTTTTGTGAAGGCTTCTGAGGCTTGGCAGGAGGATTGATGGGAAGATTTATTCGGTTTGGAGGACTAATCCCCCAAGGTGTATCCACTAATCCAAAAAGATTGATGGGAAGAAATCCGGAGAAGTTGGTTAGTTGCTCATAGAAATGCTTGCTTGATATTCTTATAAATTTGATTATCAAATATTTATTTTGGACTTGTTTAAGCAGGGTCTTTTCGCCTAGCTAGGTCGAGTACCCCAAACGCAGACCAACGCAACCTAGAGCCTGCTAGAGGGCAGGAGCGAGGTCTGCCCCTTTTGTCCCTGCTCACAGACCTCTGTCTTGCAGAGGCTGCAAACGTAATACCTAAATGTAAATTTATGTATTCGGTTAGTGGGATAGCCCTAATCTGAGGGCAATGGTGTAATTTTGTCCCTCAGCATCTTGGACAGCACCAAGAGTGCCAATCATTAAGACTTTAGCAATTTAGATGATAGCCCCAGAGGTTTACCCCAATAATTTTAGACAAAAAATAGGCTTCGACGAAGTCTGTCAGCTTCTCTCCGCTCTCTGTTCTGGTCAACTTGGCCGTGGTTTGGTCGAGGGGCTACAGGCCGACACAGAGCAGAGCGCCATACAGCTAGCCCTAGATGAGGCTGGCGAGATGCTCGCTGTGCTACGGGCAGGGCAGAGTATCCCCTCGCTCAATCTGGCAGATTGCCGAGAGGCACTACACCGCATTCGCCCAGATCGCACCTATCTCGAGGAGGCCGAGCTGCTAGATCTCGCACAGATGCTAGATGCTTTGCATGCCCTGCATCGCTTCTTTACCCAAGAGCATACGACAGGGACGATAGAGGACGATAGTCTGGCCTATGAGTACCCTCGACTGGGTGCTAGGCTCAAGCGTGCGCCAGTATTCCCCAAGATTGAGCAAAACATTCGTTTGCTGTTTGACCGAGAAGGGCGTATTAAGGACAATGCAAGCCGTGAGCTACTGCGTATCCGTCGCGAGCTGATGGAAACGGAGCGAAGCCTATCGGGTACACTACAACGCATCTTGCGTGCAGCACGTACAGAGGGCTGGGTAGAGGCCGATGTGCAGCCAGCTCTGCGTGATGGGCGATTGGTGATCCCCGTATCGCCACAGCACAAGCGTAAGATCAAGGGGATTGTCCACGATGAGTCTGGCACGGGTAAGACAGTCTATGTAGAGCCCGTGGAGCTTGTAGAGGCCAACAACCGTATTCGTGAACTCGAGGGCGAGGAGCGCCGAGAGGTTGTGCGTATCCTCACCGAGGTTGCCTCCAAGATACGTCCCAATATCAACCACCTGCTCAGTGCCTACGAGCTAGTGGCTCATCTCGATTTAGTCCTCGCTAAGGCTCGCTGGGCTGTGGAGGTTGAGGGGCTATGCCCTAGAGTTGATGCCCAGCCCTGCCTAGAGTGGTATGTCGCACGTCACCCGCTGCTGCAGCGTAGCCTGCGCTCCTCGGGGCGAGAGATCGTCCCCCTCGATATCAAACTCAGTCCAGACGAGGGGCGTATTCTCATCATCTCTGGCCCTAATGCAGGGGGTAAATCTGTTTGCCTCAAGACCGTGGGGCTCCTACAATATATGCTTCAGTGTGGTATCCCGGTACCTATGGGCGACCACTCTCGGGTCGGGATTTTCAAGCACTTCTTCATTGACATAGGCGATGAGCAGAGCATCGAGGACGATCTGAGTACGTATAGCTCTCATCTGTCTAATATGAAACACTTTGAACGACATAGCGATGCCACTACGCTCCTCTTGATTGATGAGTTTGGTGGTGGTACCGAGCCTACGATAGGCGGGGCAATCGCTCAAGCTCTGCTAGAGCGCTTCAATGCCGAGGGGGCGTATGGCGTCATCACCACGCACTACCAGAACCTCAAGACCTTCGCCGAGGATACCCCCGGGCTCGTCAATGGAGCGATGCTCTACGATCGCCACCACCTGCAACCCCTTTTTCGCCTCTCGATTGGTCGCCCGGGCAGCTCCTTCGCCATAGAGATCGCCCGCAAGATCGGACTGTCGGAGGCAGTAATCGCCCGTGCTAGTGAGTACGTAGGCTCGGACTATATTGATATGGACAAGTACTTGCAGGATATTATCCGAGATAAGCGCTACTGGGAGCAGAAGCGCCTGAATATCCGCAAGGAAGAGAAGAAACTACAAGATGCCGCAGAGCGATATAGCCTAGAGGCAGACGAAACGCAGAGAGCTAGACGTGCTGTCCTTGCCGAGGCGAAAAAAGAAGCAGAGCGCATCGTCCAAGAGGCCAACAGTCGTATCGAGCGAACCATCAGAGAGATCAAGGAAGCCGAGGCGGAGCGTGAGCGTACACTTAGTCTAAGGGCGGAGCTCAAGAGCTATCAAGATAGTCTACAAGAGGTCGAGCAGGAAGACCTGCAGGCCAGTGAGCGGGCCAAGCGAGAGGTCGAGAAGCTCCTGCGCCGACGAGAGCGTAAGGCCAAGGGCGAGAGCAAGAAGGGGCAGAGCGTTGGCCTAGGTCTCAGAGCCGCCAGTGAGCAGGCACGAGAGCATCGCCTACAAGACAAGGCACGTAGCCTGCAGGAGGGCGACTTAGTGCGCCTAGAGGGGCAGCGCAGCCTCGGGACAGTCCTCTCTGTAGATAAGCGTGAGGCAGTCGTGGCTCTCGGTATGCTCAAGATGACTGTTCCACTCGATCGGCTACATCTGGCTAGTGAAGAAGAGATTAAGCAGGTAGGGCAGAGCCTCAAGACCCCTGTTCGCAGTACCTCTGCTGGCAAGTCCGTCATCGATCAGATCCATGAGAAGCGGTTGCACTTCAAACAAGATCTTGACCTCAGAGGCCTCAGAGCAAGCGAGGCGATCGATGCAACAGCCTACTTTATCGATGATGCTCTACAGCTAGGTATGAGCCGTGTGCGCATTCTGCATGGTACGGGTACGGGAGCTCTGCGTGAAGCAGTGAGAGGTTACCTGAGCGGTGTGCCCGGTGTGCGCCGTTATGCCGACGAGCATGTGCAGCTCGGTGGGGCTGGGATTACGGTTGTAGATTTGGATTAGAAGCAATGATATAGGGCCTTTTTGGTCGATAAATTGGAAAAAGACCAAACGTTACTATAAATTTGTAAGGAAATCAGATTGAGGCAATCCCACCGAGGTAATTGGTCTAGCCCACGACTCCAAGAGGTTGGCTAGGTCATGCTCCCAAATAAGTCCAAACGATGAATAAGATCTATTCCCCCCTTCAGCTCCAAGAGCTATATCAAACTGCCTGTCGCAGGGGCGGGCTAACACCAGCCGACCTCGTAGAGCGCATCGCACAGCGGTTCGTCTACGCCTTTACACGCCTACATAGTCCTAGCCAAAGACGGGTGCATATCTTCGCTGGTGCGGGAGAGAATGGAGCGTATGCACTAGCTATCGCTCGCTTGCTTCGTGAGCGTAACTATCGCCCCGAGGTTTACCTCTTCTATCGCCAAGGCAAACTTAGCGAGAACTGCGAGGCTCAGAGGCTTAGGCTTGAGGGGACGGAGGTGCCACTGACCGAGGTTTCGACGGAGTTTCGTCCACCACACTTCCAAGCAGGCGAGCTGATTATTGATGGGCTATTCGGGGGGGAGCTAACCAAGCCTCTAAGCGGTGGCTATGCCTTGGTCGTGGATAAGATCAATCAGTCAGGGCTGCCTATTGTCAGCATCGAGATACCCTCGGGTTTGTACGCCGAGGATAACTCGACCAATCCGCTCGAGCAGGTCGTTCGTGCTACGCATACGATTGCTTTCGAGTCGCCTTATCTGTCTTTGCTTTTTGGAGAGTCTGCACCATACGTAGGGCAGTGGCAGGTACTCCCTATCGGGATTGATGAGGGGCTACATCAAGATGTCAATAGTCGATATTACCTCCAGAGTGAGCAGACGCTAGGGGCATCGCTCCTGACTCGTCAGCCATTTGCGGACAAGCAGGCGTGTGGCTCGGCTCTGTTGATTGGGGGCTCTACGAGCAAGGTTGGGCATCTCCTATTAGCCCTCAGGGCTGCTCTACGGGCTGGTTGCGGTGAGCTAACAGTGCATACCCTGACACCTCTTGCGACTTCCTTACAGATCGCTCAGCCCGAGCTGCTAGCCAGTTTGGCTGGTGGGCAGGAGTTTGAGCAGCTACCCAAGCACCTTGGGCAGTATCAGACCATTGCTATTGGTACTGCCATGGACGAGCCTGCGATGAGTGAGAGCCTTCTGCGCCAACTGATGACTAGCAGCTCTCGCCCGATGATCTTCGACGACTGGGCGATCCAGCGCTTCGCACACAATCGCTCGCTCCTCGATATCGTGCCACGTGGTAGCGTCCTGCTCTGTTCACGTAGAGATCAGGAGCGTCTTTTCGGCGGCCATACCACCTCGCTCGAGCGGGTCGAGCTGGCTAAGCAACTCGCTTCACGGCTCGATGCCACGGTTGTACTCAAGGGAGCCTATACGGCGATCTGTCGTGCCTCGGATAATGTTTACTTCAATACTACGGGAAATGCCGCTCTTGCCCGATCGGGTAGCGGTGATGTGCTCACGGGACTTTTGCTCGGTCTGATGGCTCGTGGATACGGTAGCCTCGTTGCCACACTACTGGCCTGCTATCTGCACGGACAAGTCGCCGATTTGTGTGCGGCTCGTCAGTCGATCGAGTCGGTGCTCCCCAGCGATCTGGTCAATCACATCGGAGAAGCTCTGCGTCAGCTCGCCTCAGATGTCTAGCCTCTGACCTAGAGTTTGGTCGAGGCTTAGTGAACTGTCTATGATTAGGTCTATTGCTTTGGATTAGGCAACCAAAGCGTTGCGTGGATTGGGTGGTGATCGCTCATGGTAGCGGCGTCATCAACGTACGAACTCTCAGGAACGAAAGCTCCGCCGCAGAGGATATGGTCGATGCGAACGACGAAGAACCATGTCGTGTAGCTAAAGCCAAAACCATTGCCTCGCTCGATATAAGCGTCCTGAAGTGAGTGCGCAATTCGCCGGCGGGCGTAGGATATGGGCGTATCGTTGAAGTCGCCGCAGACGATGACCCGCTCGCTTCCATAGTCTTCTATCTGCCGAGCAATCATATCAGCCTGCACATTGTGTGCTCTGAAGGTAGGGGCGAACTTGGCATTAAGGGCTTCTTTGAGCCGAAGAGCCTGTCGCTCTCGTACGAGCTGTACATAGCCCTCGCCATCTTTCTTGCGCAGACGAAAAGACTCCAAGTGCAGATTGACTACCATGATCTCACGATCATCAACTTGTAGCTTGTACCAAACGGCGCCATTGGCGTGCGACTTGATCGGGAAGCGATGTACTTCTTTGATCGGATACTTGGAGAGTAAAATCAGCGTGCTACCATGCTTCTGAGCATTGCGCTGGTCAATGTGTGGATATTGCTCCCCGAGATATGCTTTGAGCTGCTTGAAAGTAACACCATACTCAGCCTTATCTGCGAGCATCGACTCCTGAAGACAGACAATGTCGGCGTCGGTGCTCTTGATGTATTGGAGGATTGGGTTTGGGCTAGAGGGCGAGTGTCGTTTGAAGCCGAAAGCACTGGTATTGTAGGAGAGGACTTTGATCTGTTTGCCTGCCTCGGTTGGCTCATGCTCCCACTTGCGATTAATCGGTAGATAAGCCGAGAGGGCGCTCCAAGATAGAGCGAAGATGATCGCCATTAGCCCAACCATACGCCACCGTCCACGCACAAACCAGTATAGGCTGACCGTCAGCTGTAGCACGAATAGTATGGGGAAAGTAAGCCCGAGTAGGGCTGGTATGGTCGTGAGTGTGGGGCGAATGTAAGGCGAGTGGGCACCGAGCAGGTATAGGCACGCCACTAGAGCTGTCACGAGGTACAGCGTCCAGCGCAGGCTGCCACGTATGATGCGCCAAGTTTTGAGGAGGAATAACTTCATCGCCTTAATCTCATTGTGCTGTGTCGTAGGGTCGATCCACTACGATTGTTGCTTCTTGTCCCTATCGGAGGCCGAGAAGAGTTGCCGTTTCTCGTCTGCACTCAGACTACCATAGCCCGACTGGCGGAGCTTGTCTAGGATCTGATTGACAGGGAGGTCTGTCTTTTCTCTTGTTTTTTTTGTCCTATTAGGCCTCTTCTGTCTTAGCAAAACAGCTAGACGATCAATAAGTTTGGAGATTGGCTCCGTGATATCTCGCCCTTGCTTGCGTAGGCAATAGCCGAAAACAAAGCCAACAGCCGCTCCGCCTATGTGGGCGAGCTGTCCGCCTAGGTTATCCAACATGAGTAGTAGCTGCAGCAGAAGGATACCACCTGCCATCTGAGCGTACCCAATGCGCCCGAGTGGAGTCTGGAGCTTGAGCCAAGGAGTATAGAAAGCCAAGGCAAAAATCAGTGCTATAATAGCCGCAGACGAACCGACAAGGCCGAGCGGAAGGACGAAAATGCCCAATGCTTGTAGGAGCGAATAGCCACCTAGATAGAGCAGTGAGCCCGAGAGGGCAGCCATGAGGTAGAGTGGCACAAAGCGCCTTACCCCGAAGACCTCGATAAATCTGCGCCCGAAGAACCACAAGATCGCCATATTGATGGCCAGATGTAGCAGCCCACTGTGCACCAGCGAATAGGTTAGCACGGACCAAGGGCGCCTCACGAGCCAATAGGTGTCGGGAACGAACTTGAGCAAACGCCCCAGCCAACCAGCAGGCAAGCCTACTAGAGCGAGGATAGAGCCGCTAATCCAAACGAGCAGAGAGATGCCCACATTGCAGGCTATGCTCCACTCAAGCAGTCCCCAAGTCTTGGTATCGAGTAGTCTATTAGTTGTACGGGCCATCAATATCTCCCTTCTTTCTCCAAAGTCTGATCAGTATAAAACCGCCGAGCATACCACCCAAGTGAGCGAAATGGGCGACATTGCTACCCCACGAAGGGTTGATGCCGAGGAATAGCTCTATCAGACCGTAGATAATAACGAAGTACTTAGCCTTAATTGGTATAGGTAGGAAGAATAAAAAGATGACACTATTGGGGAACAGCATACCGAAAGCTAGCAGAAGCCCGAAAACAGCTCCCGAAGCACCCACCGTCACGGGTAGATTGAGTATCTCCCGACCGTAACGGACGATGCCATCGCCTAGGTTGATCATTTCATTGGCCAGAGGAATTAGGCTCCTGAGTTCGTAGTGCCAGACCAGCTCTTGTGCTAGCCCTGCGGTTAGTCCGCAGGTCAGGTAGAAGAATAGATAGCGCTTTGCCCCCCAAAATCGCTCAATTACACTACCAAACATCCATAGCGAGAACATATTGAAGAATAGATGATTGATCCCGTCCGTGCTGTGTAGGAACATATAGGTCAGCGCTTGGGTGATGCTGAAGTCCTCGGCGGGGAAATAGTGTAGCCCTAGCAGTTGAGCCAAGTCGATCCCGAAGCGATGCTCCGCCACCATCTGAGCCAGCCAAATGAGCGTATTGATGATGATCAGGCGTAGGGTTACGGGGGCAACGCTATTATTGAGGTTGAAAGTTCTCTCTGTCATATTGTCGTCGTGATGTGCTTCTTGTTAATCATTACTTCGTGGCCTTCTCCTTGGCCTTAGCCTCTGCTTTTTGCTTAGTACTCCAGTAGCGGCACCAAGGCGTTAGTCCGCAAGCCTCGCACTTAGGGCGCCGAGCTAGGCAGATGTATCGCCCGTGCAAGATCAGCCAGTGGTGCGCCTTGGGGATAATGGCCTCGGGAATGTGCTGTATGAGTACCTGCTCGGTTTGGAGCGGAGTCTTGGAGCGTGTGGTCAGTCCGATGCGCTCCGATACTCTGAAGACGTGCGTGTCTACCGCCATCGTCGGTTCGTCGAAGATGACAGAGCTAATCACGTTCGCTGTCTTGCGCCCAACACCCGGGAGCTTCATCAGCTCCTCACGCCCCTGAGGGACCTCTCCGCCAAAGTCGGCGATCAGCATCTGTGCCAGCCCCACGAGGTGCTTGGACTTACTGTTGGGGTAGCTGATGCTACGGATTAGGTCGAAGATTTCTTCTTCGCTAGCTCGTGCCATGGCTGATGCCGTCGGGTACTCCATGAAGAGACGAGGCGTCACCATATTCACCCGCTTGTCTGTGCACTGAGCTGATAGGACTACGGCCACAAGGAGCTCAAAGGGCGTCGTGTAGTTGAGCTCGGTTTCTGCCACTGGCACGTTCTGCTCAAACCAGCCGATGATGCCTGCAAATCGCTCCTTCCTCGTCATACCACCTTGGGTCTAGTGCGCTCCCTTAAACTGGTCGAGGAAGCGCTGGTCATTCTCCGAGAAGAGACGCAGGTCCTTGACACGATACTTGAGGTTCGTGATGCGCTCGATGCCCATACCTAGAGCATAGCCAGAGTAGCGTTTGCTGTCGATGCCACAGCTCTCCAGTACATTGGGGTCTACCATACCGCACCCGAGGATCTCTACCCAACCAGTATGCTTACAGAAGGCACAGCCCTCGCCGCCACAGATATTGCAGCTGATGTCCATCTCTGCCGAAGGCTCGGTGAAGGGGAAGTAGGAGGGGCGTAGGCGGATTTTGGTTTCGGGACCGAACATCTCTTGGGCGAAGTAGAGCAGTACCTGCTTGAGGTCGGCGAAAGATACATCTTGGTCGATGTAGAGTGCCTCCATCTGATGGAAGAAGCAGTGTGCACGGTAGCTGATGGCCTCGTTGCGATACACACGTCCGGGACAAATGATGCGCAGTGGTGGCTGCTGGGTGCTCATCACTCGGCTCTGTACCGATGAGGTATGAGTACGCAGTAGGCTGCCGGGTACGTTCTGCACGAAGAAGGTGTCCTGCATATCTCGGGCAGGGTGATCGTCGGCGAAGTTGAGCGAGGAGAATACGTGCCAGTCGTCCTCGATCTCTGGCCCCTCGGCGATAGAGAACCCTAGACGAGCGAAGATAGAGCAGATCTCCTCTTGTACGAGCGTCAGAGGGTGACGTGTCCCTAGAGGTGTAGGGTAGGCCGTGCGGCTCCAGTCGATTTCCTTGGCCTCTGCTCCCTTGTTTTGGAGTGCATCTCGTAGGCTATTGATACGATTTTGTGCCGTTTCCTTGAGCTGATTGAGTAGCTGACCTACGAGGCGCTTCTCTTCGTTGGGGACACTTCGGAAGTCCTCAAATAGTTGAGATACAAGTCCCTTTTTGCTGATATACTTGATGCGAAGCTCCTCTACCTGCTCTAGGCTCTCGGCAGCAAGTGCCTCGATTTCCTCGAGCAGTTGCTTAATCTTATCTTGCATATAGTTCGTCTAATGTCATTTGTTTTGTAAGCCACAAAGATAGTTATTAATGTAGAGCCCTCAATGCTCCGGGGTATCATAGCTCGCTCATTGAGGGCATATAATCCGACCTCTGTCAGTAGTTCCTAGGCTCTAGTCCTGTGTTAATCTGGCTCAGCTCTGTATGAACGCTGCGTGCTGTGTCGCAGATCCCAAGGCTTTGCTAGTCTATTTCTCTACTTTTTGGTTAAGAAATGTTAAGGTCTTGTTGAGGTTTTTATTGGAATGGGACGGTGGTTCTTAAAGCTTGTTCGGGTGGAGAGATGGAGTCAGTGGGAAGATTTGGGGTAGTTGTAGGATCAATTCGCTACGATGTGTCCACCAATCCTCAAAGATTGATGGGAAGAAAATCCCAAAAGTGTGAGATAAGTTTATAAAACCGCTTTATGCGTGGGTCTATATGTCTGATCAATAATGTTTTGTGTTTTTCTTGTTTTAAGCCGTTGTTTTCGTTTGGCTGGGTTCGAGAGCCAAAACGAGGTCGAGTGCCGTGTGGGGCTCTCTAGGGGGCAAATACGAGGTTTGTATTTGGGCCTGTGGGTTGGTCGGGGGCGTATGCATAGAGCACCGAGAGTGCAATGGAGTAGATAAATTTTGTAAATGTGCGTTCTGTTCATAGATTAAGTCAGCTCTGACGAAGGAGGTGAAGTAGGCGAGTCCTACCGCATAAACTAAGTTTGCTAGAGGTATGTGATATAGTTTAGTATGTTTATCTTTGCCGTAGTGGCTTAAAATATATGTTACACCTTGGAAGATTTCGATAAACTACAGGAGCTCATTCGGCCCGAGCAGATTCATCAGCTGCGAGAGCCTGTGGCTATGCCCAAGCAGGCTAGCTTCTTTCGCTATGTACATCGGCTCAGAGATCGGGTAGAGCAGGGCAAGCTCCACCTCGACGAAGACGAGCTTATCAGACGCATGGACGAGCTACTGATGATGGACACCCCGAGCGAAGTGCTTCTGCGCCGTGTATTTGCCAGCCTCGCCTGCACCGAGAGTATCGCTGCTCTGCGTGCGATCGAGCTAGTCCTGCCAGAGCTCACAGGCTCCAAACGAGAGTGGGCACTGCTGGCCGAGTTACAGCTGCGTATCAGCATCGTAGGAGATTTGCTAGGCGAGCGTCAGGTCGCTATGACCAGTGGGCTAGGAGGCTCCGGGACGCTTATTCGCATCAATGGGATTGTCCTTAGTCGGGACTTTGCCCCTTGGCTACCCTATCAGCAAGAGCTGATGACAGAGGAGCTACGCCGCTGCTGTAGTGAGGAGGGCGGTAGCCTAGAGGAGGAGATATGGGGCGAGTGTTTCTATATATTCGTCGTCCTACTCCCCTACAACAGCGATATCATGCCCCTAATCAGAGGCTATGTGAAACAATGCAACGAGTATGGGCAGTTTATCCAAATGGATTGTATGGTGACGAACCTACAGAAGTTTACTGCCGAAGATGCCAACAAACTGATTGACGAGCTCAAGCAGAGCCAAGATAACCAACAGCAAGATCAAACACCTACATTAGATGATCAACTCACCCAATCCTCCGACCTCTAGTGGTTTTACCAGCTCACTCCTGACGAGTTTCGTGCGCTTGCTGCTCAAGCGCCCTATCTATATCTTGGCTAGTCTGCTCATCGTCGTAGCCATCAAACTTGTGTGGCGACCCACCACACCTATGCCTACACGAGAGTACTTCACCACCTACCGCATCAAGTATAGCGACCCGGGGCAAGGCTATCGTGTGAGCAAGGCGCTAGAGACGGATCCGCAGCAGAGCTATCGCCCGCAGTGGGCTATGGTCAATCCCTATGACCGTGATATTGCAGTCAAGTATTTCGAGTCTACACAGATTGTCGTCAATGCGGGCAGTCGCCTGAACTATACCGTCGTCTACTGGCACGAGGGTAAGGATATCTATCCAGATTGCCCTATTGATCTGCGCTTCTTGAGCAAGGAGCTCGATGGCTTCGACTCATGGCAGATGGAGGTCGCTGTGCACAAGGATAGAGTCGTGATCTCAGACATTAAGGGCAAGTACAAGACCAAGGTCATTAAGCAAGCAAAACCAATCTCGGTGCCTTACGGCGAGGTTGTCCAGACGCCAGTAGGCCCTGTCGAGGTTAAGCTCGTGCGCCCCATCGGGGAGTACACGGAGCTAACGCTCAAGCGCATGAGCGATATTGATGCACAGGAAAAATATGATAGCAAGCTCAGACGCTATATGGGTAGCAACCTCATTGAGCTCTTCTTGATGGCAGACTGTACGCACGAGTTCGCTCGTGACTTCTTCCGTGAGATCGGGCTAGAGTATGAGCGCTATGCACTTGCGACCTACCGTAAGGAGCTCGATACTTATATGGCACGTCTTGCTAAGGCTAGACAAGGACTGCTAGGGGAGAAGCGTCTCCCTCTAGACGAAGTGGCGACATCCCTCGGGCTCAAGAATGCGTCTGGCCGTGCAGAGCTACTGACCCAGATAGATCGGCTGATCCAAGAGGCTCAGACCAATGCTCTGATCCTAGAGGAGGAGTCGATGCTCGAGATCCTAGACGACACATTCATACGCTCACCCAAGCAGAGTGTATCTCCACAGGCCTATATCACTTTTGGGCTCGTGGTGCTATTCATACTTATTCCTATCTTGGCTACGCTACTGGAGCTGCTACTGCGTCGCCCAGTGCTGGGGCGTGGTTCTCTCCCCGAGGATTGGCAAGGGGCGGATCGTTTGATTCCGCTACCAAGTGCCAAAGCTCCATTCCTGAGGTGGAACTTTGTGCGCCTCAACCTCAATCGCCACCAAGAGGGCAAGGCTCGCAGAGTCGTCTTGCTTACTAGCCTCACAGCCGATGCCTATACCGACACTGTCGCTCAGCATCTCGAGCAGACATATATGCTCGCAGGAGATAGAGTACTTGTCGCCAAGGTCTACAACGCCTCGGAGCTGGTTACACTGCTAGAGCAGAGCTCGGCAGAGGCTTGTCTACTCGTCAAGACGCCTGCGCTAGATGCCTCGCATCTAGCCGTCGAGCTACAGCAGAGCAAAGGCTATACGCTCGGGCTCGTAGTGCGCAATACACGCACTGCCGCTCGTGGGCTAGAGGCGCTCCACGAGTGGTATCAGGGCCATGCCGAGCAGCCTACCATACTCTGGGACGATCATATCTAGCTGGCTCATCATTCACTTCAAAACTATCTGACTATGGCTATTATTCGTTCGGTCTTGGACACAGACCTATATAAGTTCACCACGAGCTATGCTTATAGCAAACTCTATCCTCGTGCATACGGGCAGTTTCGCTTCATAGACCGAGCACGCACACGTTACCCCGAGGGGTTTGCCGAGCGGCTTAGAGCCGAGCTAGATGCTATGGCCGAGCTTCGCCTCAGTGCAGACGAGGAGCTATTCTTGCACCGTGAGCTACCTTACCTGCCACCTACATACATCGATTTTCTCAGCGGCTTTCGCTTTCGTCCCGAGGAGGTTCAGGTCAGCCAAGATGCCGAGGGATATCTGAGTATCGTCGCCGAGGGCTTGCTCTATCGCATTACCCTCTGGGAAACACCTATTCTAGCACTAGTCAGTGAGCTCTACTACCGCTGTATGGGGGCAGAGCCCGATATGGATTACGCCGAGCAGGCGATCATTGCCAAGGCCAAGAAGCTGACCGAGCACAACATTACCTACTCGATGTTTGGCATGCGCCGCCGCTTCAGCTTCGAGGTCGAGGATCGAATGACGGAGCTACTCAAACAGCACTCGGGCGACAACTTCTACGGCACGAGCAATGTGCACATTGCCCACAAACTGGGCCTCAAGGTTTCGGGGACTCACCCACACGAGTGGATTCAGTTCCATGGAGCGATGTTTGGCTACAAGATGGCTAACTATATGGCTATGGAGGACTGGATCAATGTCTACGACGGTGATCTCGGAGCTGTGCTGACCGATACCTATACCACCGATGTGTTTATGAAGAACTTCAGCAAGAAGCATGCGATGCTCTTCACGAGCCTTAGACACGACAGCGGCGATGCTTTCGAGTTTACGGATAAGGTGATCGCCCGCTACCGTGAGCTACGTGTAGATCCCAAGATCAAGTACATCATTTTCTCGGACGGCCTCAATACCGAGCGAGCTATCGAGATAGCCGACTACTGCCGAGGTAAGATCGGTGCGACCTTCGGTATCGGTACGAATTTCTCCAACGACGTGGGCAATGGTATCAAGCCGATGAATATCGTGATGAAGCTCTGGCAGTGTAAGATGACTGAGCGTGACCGCTGGCATCCTTGCGTCAAGCTAAGCGATGTGGCAGGTAAGCACACCGGTATCCCCTCGGAGATCGAGCTAGCTCAGCGGACGCTTGGGCTGGACGAGGGGCAGCAACCTTAGGCGTGCTATGACCAGTGCGAGCAGGCGTGTCTGCCTGTATTTTGGTTCGTTCAATCCTATTCATCGAGGGCATCTGTCTTTGGCTCGCTATGCCCAAGGGGAGCTCGGCTTCGATGAGGTGTGGCTAGTGCTTAGTCCACTCAATCCGCTCAAGAGTCAAGCCGATCAACTTCCCTATGCCCTGCGCCGTGATTTGGTCGAGGCTTCAATCCGAGCGGAAGAGGGGCTTAGGCTGTGCTCTCTAGAGGTCGATTTGCCTCAGCCCCGCTATACGATTCGCTCTCTGCGTGCCCTTCGGATGCTGTACCCGAGGACAGACTTCTCTATGCTTATCGGTGCGGACAATCTGCTTATTCTACCTTCGTGGCATCAGTACGAGCGCCTGCTGCATAGTACAGCCCTCTATGTCTACCCAAGGCCGGGGCACGAGGTGGTGGAGCTCCCACTCTGGAGCAAGGGAGCTGAGGTGCATTACTGCGCCGATGCTCCTCAGATGGATATCTCTTCCTCCTTTATCAGGCAGGCTATCGCCGAGCATCGAGATGTGCGCGAATGCCTCGGTGCTCCAGCTCTGTGGGGTAGAGTAGCCGAGGCACTGCAAGAGCGGAGCGCAGGCAAGCCCTAGAGCGAGGGTTTCTTCGTACCTTTGCCGGCAAAAGAACCAAGAGCATGGATCGTAAATATCAAGCAGAGCTGGAGAGGTTAGCCCAGAGTGATATGCTTCGTTCGCTCAAGGTAACCCGAGCAGAGGGTACCTATATATATATGGACGGACGGAGGATGCTCAACCTCTCGAGCAATGACTACCTCGGCATCGCTACACGGGGTGACTTAGCCCAAGAAGTCGAGGCGGAGCTACATCGCCTCGGCGGAGCTGGTAGTACCTCCTCTCGCCTGATGACGGGCAACTACGAGGAGTACCAGAGGTTAGAGGATTTGCTTGCAGAGCGATTTGCCCGTGAGGCTGCCCTCGTTTTCGGCAGTGGCTACCACATGAATGTGGGGATCGTCCCAGCCCTAGCCGATAGCTCAACCATTATCCTAGCCGATCGCCTCGTCCATGCCAGTATGATCGACGGCATTAGGCTCTCGAGTTGCCGCTTCGAGAGATTTCGACACAATGATTTGGCTCATCTAGAGCGTCTGCTCAATAAATACACCGAGGCCGAGCGCATCATCGTGATGGTGGAGAGTGTGTACAGTATGGACGGCGATTGTGCCGACCTAAAAGGCTTAGTTGCCCTCAAAGAGCGCTATCCCAGTGTGATGCTCTACGTAGACGAGGCGCATGCTATCGGTGTCTTTGGCGATACTGGTCTAGGGCTGGCCGAGGCGACAGGGACAATTCAGCAAATTGACTTGCTACTTGGCACCTTCGGTAAGGCTCTTGCCGGTATGGGTGGTTATCTGATTTGCTCGGACGTAGTCAAGCGTTACCTCGTCAATCGCTGTCGCTCTCTGATTTTCTCCACTGCTCTACCGCCTCTAACCATAGCTTACGATCGTCTTGCCTTCGAGGCTTTACCTAGATATACGGTCGAGCGCCAGAGGCTGAAGGCCTCAAGCGAACATCTACGCCAGCGATTGGGCGAGTGGGGCCTACAGACACCGAGCCAGACCCACATCATTCCGATCGTTATTGGTGGGGCGCAGCAGACCGTCCAGCTCGCCGAGCGTTTGCAGGCTCTGGGCTACTATGCCTTGGCTGTTCGTCCGCCTACTGTCCCCGAGAGGAGCTGTCGTCTAAGGCTATCCCTCACTGCGGAAATAGACCTTGCAGACTTCGAGCGCGACTTCGCCCCACTGGTGGCCGAACTTGTGGCTACACAACACCAATAAGCCCCTATGCAATATCAATTATATTCCTCTCCTACTCCTGCCGATAGGCTTATTCTCTACTTCAATGGCTGGGCAATGACGCCCGAGGCTGTGGAGCACCTCATTCGTCCCGAGGACTACGATTTGCTCATCGTCTGGGACTACCGTTCGCTGGATCTCGATTTCGACCTCTCGGCCTATAAGGCCATTAGCCTCGTAGCTTGGTCCATGGGGGTGTGGGCTGCTGATCGCTTTGCGCTAAGTCTTGCAGAGGCTCTGCCACTAGAGCGTGCCGTAGCCATTTGCGGTACGGGCTATCCCGTCGATGACGCTTGGGGTATTCCGCAGGCCGTCTTCGAGGGGACAATGAATGGTCTGAGCGAAGCCAACCGAGTGCGCTTCAATCGCCGTATGTGCGGAGGTAAGACCTACCGCCATCTTTTCGAGGCTCTGGCCAAACGCTCGACCGATGAAATCAAAGCAGAGCTCGAGGCGGTCTATCGGCACGAAGTTTCGGCCGAGCGTTCCCTCCCCAAGGCCGATGCACTGCGATGGTCACTTGCCCTCATTGGGCAGGAAGATCGCATTATCCCTGCTGACAATCAGCTGGCTTACTGGCGCGGACAAGGCGTGGAGAGCAGAATGGATACAAACGCAGCACACTATTTGCTAGGGGGAGCCACAACGTGGGAGGAGCTATGGGCGTAGACACCAAGGCGACACCACTGATTGATAAAGCAATCGTCGGCAAACGCTTTAGCGCATCGGCAGCGTCTTACGATCGCTATGCCGTAGCGCAGAAACATATCTACCAGAGGCTTGGCAAGCTGTTAGAGGCTGCCGGGCAGAAATCCTTCGATCGTGTGCTTGAGGTAGGCTGTGGTACGGCTGGGCTGAGCAAATATGTCGATAACCTCTGCGAAGTAAAACACTGGACACTCAACGATCTTGGCTCGTGTATGCTGGAGTATGGCGATTTTCGTCCACGCTATGCCTCGACGCCTGAGCTGATTATGGGAGATGCCGAGCAGATTGATTTGGGTACGGACTACGATCTGATTATCTCTGCCTCAGCGATACAATGGTTTCATGATGGTGAAGCCTTCGTCAGATCACTACACAATCGACTCCGCCCCGGTGGGATATTGCTGCTAAGTACTTTCGGCCCAGAAAATCTGATCGAGATCAAAACACTTACGGGGCAGGGGCTACATTATCATTCACTTACCGAGATCTCCGACTGGTTTAGGGACTATACGGATCTACAGCTCATGGACGAAGTTTATCCCCTCTCTTTCTCTACCCCGAGGGAGGTGCTTCTGCATCTCAAACGTACGGGCGTTACGGCGACCTCTGCCCACTCGTCTGTCTGGACGGCTGAGCGACTGCGTACCTTTGAGCGTATCTATACCGAGCAGTACGGACAGTCCGAGGGAGGGGTGCCGCTGACCTATCACCCGATCTACATCGTAGCTCGCCGAGCATTTCGATCCAACCCTACAGTAGACGATGCTTCTCGCTAGATATATCCAAGATGACCTGATAGAATGTGGCTGTGACGAAGCAGGCCGAGGCTGTTTGGCTGGTCCTGTGTATGCCGCAGCCGTAATTTTGCCTTCAGACTTCCAGCATCCATTCCTGCACGACTCCAAGCAACTCACCGAGCGTAAGCGTGATTTGCTCCGTCCGATCATCGAGCGAGAGGCCTTGGCTTGGGCAGTAGGGGTCTGTACGGCAGAGGAAATTGATGAGATCAATATCCTCAGAGCATCGCATCTGGCGATGCACCGAGCGGTAGCGGCTCTCTCTATTCGTCCCGATCGTCTGCTGATTGATGGCAACCGCTTCACGCCTTACGAGAGTATCGAGCACCACTGCATTGTCAAGGGCGACGGCAAGATCGCAAGCATTGCGGCAGCTTCTATCCTCGCTAAGACACATCGTGACCAAGAGATGCTCAGGCTTGCGAGGCTATTCCCTGAGTATGGCTGGGATAAACATAAGGGTTACCCGACCAAGGAACACCGAGCAGCCATTGCCGAGTATGGCCCTTCGCCACATCATCGACTAACTTTTAAGCTTTAGACGGGGTGCAGGTCTACTGAGCAAGCAAGATGGACCAATAAATTAGGCGGCAAGTGAGAACTCTCACTTGCCGCCTAATTTATTGTCTAGATCACATGGGGCTACACCCCGATGGAGTCTTTAGTGACCTTCCAAAGCAGCCTCTACTTGTGGGAGCTTGAAGTCTACGAAGCACAGCCCTGCTAGTGCTGTACCATAGCGCTTCTCGATCGTGATCCCTTCGGTTACGAAGTTCAACTCACCGAGGTAGTACTGCGAATAAGTCTTAGCATGCAGGTCATTGATCACACGGATCAGACGTGCCTCTAGCTCCTCAATGCGGTAGCGACCGCTCACCTCACAGACTAGTCCGCCTACCTTCTTATCGAAGTTTTCGTCGGCATACATCCAAGCGTATACCACACCAGCCGATACGAATTCGTCCTGCTGACCGTGAGAAACCGCTAGGATTGTCTTCAGCTCCGAACCGAATGGTGGTAGGTCGATTTCGTCCATCGTTGCTAGACGAGCCGTAGCAGGTAGCACCGATGAATACACCATGATGTTGAAATCAGAGATTCCAGCATCGAAGAGAGCCATGTGGTAAGAGCCAGCATGGAGCTCTAGGTCAGATTCTCCGCTACCCTTGGTTACGAAGAACGTGTTTGGGATAAGATTCCCTACGAAATTGCTCATTTACAAAAACCTATTAGAGAGTAATTTTTTAACTTAGTTTGCATCTCTGCCGAGCTACAAAGTTACAACTAATTAATAGAATAGCAGTCAAATTGTTCAATTCACTCAGGGCAACCGCATCAAATCTTTAGCAGCTTTTTGAGATAGTCTATATTCAGAGCAGCCTTGAACAACCTCTTCCGTAGGGATAGCTTGTCTTTAT
>NZ_JRAR01000043.1:0-25741 GCF_000768935.1 Porphyromonas sp. COT-290 OH860
TTGCAAAGATAGAGCAAAACTTTATTACAAACCAAATATTACAGCAAAATATTTTTACTACACTCCACTAAAACACAAACAAAACAATAAATATCAAACAATTAGAACCGAAGAAAAATTTGCAGAAAAACCACACACGACAGCAACAAGAGCGAAGTATAGCACCCAAATCAGCCAAAGAGCAGGTCGCCTACAAACAAAAGAGCAAGGCTAAAGTAACCATCACTCCACAATGCTCAGTACGGCTGACTATCCCTCAAGGGCACATTAGAGCTGCAAACCCTCGCCTCAACTAATGCTTCGCAAACAAAAATCTCATAGGAAGCCCCCATACAATCGGAGGGAATTATTCTCTAGATCTAACCTTGCTCTATATAGAGGCAACTTATCTCTATGTAGAGCAAGGTTAGATCTACATAGAGCAAGGCTAGATCTAAAAAATTGGAAGTACCATAAGGTATCTCCAAGGCTTTACTCCTAGTATATGCTAACTCATAGCACCTTTTATTGCTCGCCAAATATCCCGAGCTATGGCATACCCTTCTCTTAACCTCATTCCTAGGTAAATCCTCCTGTTCCATAATCGAACTCACAAGTAGGACTCTCGAAGCTCGACTGATTAGCCTCAAATCGTAGTACCCAAATCCTCTATTCATTTCAAGGGGAATAAACAAGGACTTCAGAATTCAGAAGATAATCACATGACAAACGGCCTATTACACATAAAATTAGAAAACAAATATTTCAGAAACCTCGAAACGACATTTCAGTTTCATACACATCGGACAAACAAAAACCCTCCCCCGCCCTAGAGGACGGAGGAGGGTTTTTCCTTTATCGTTTGGCTAGTGGTAGACTACCAGCTAGCTTTCTTAACGCCGGGGATCAGACCAGCAGAGGCCATTTCACGGAACTGAATACGTGAAATACCGAACTGGCGCATGTAACCCTTAGGACGACCCGTCATGCTGCAACGATTGTGCAGACGAACAGGCGAAGCGTTCTTAGGCAGAGCCTGAAGACCTTCGTAGTCACCAGCTGCCTTCAGCTCAGCACGCTTAGCGGCATACTTAGCCACGAGCTTAGCACGCTTCTCTTCGCGTGCCTTCATTGATTCCTTTGCCATGTCTTAGTTACCTTTTTTTGCGTTCTTGAATGGAAGACCGAACTCCTTGAGCAGAGCGTAGCCTTCTTCGTCGGTAGCAGCACTCGTTACGAACGTGATGTTCATACCGAGAATCTTGGTGATGCTGTCTAGGTTGATCTCAGGGAAGATGATCTGCTCGCTGATACCTAGGGTATAGTTACCACGACCATCTAGCTTGCTCTCGATACCCTTGAAGTCACGGATACGTGGCAGAGCGATACGCACGAGACGCTCTAGGAACTCGTACATCTGCTCGCGACGAAGCGTTACCATCACACCGATAGGCATCTTCTTACGAAGCTTAAAGTTAGAGATGTCCTTCTTAGACACCGTGGCCACAGCCTTCTGACCAGTGATAGCCGTGAGCTCAGCGATAGCTACGTCGATGATCTTCTTGTCACCTGTAGCCATACCAAGACCTTGGTTGATCACGATCTTCTTAAGCACGGGCACCTGCATACGGCTCTTGTAGCCGAACTGCTCAATGAGGGCAGGAACGATACGCTCCTGATACTCCTTCTTAAGACTTGCTGTATTGCTCATTACTTAATTTCCTCCCCAGACTTTTTAGAATAACGTACTAGTTTGCCAGCTTCGTTCAGCTTGCGGCCGATACGAGTAGCCTTACCCGTCTTGGGGTCTACCACATTAAGCTTAGCAATGTGGATAGGAGCTTCTACCTTCTCGATGCCCCCCTGTGGGTTCTTAGCACTGGGCTTAGCGTGCTTGGTGATGATACCTACACCCTCTACAATAGCCTTCTGCTTGTCCACAAGAACCTCTAGCACACGGCCAGTCTTGCCCTTGTCGGCACCGCTGAGGACTACTACAGTATCGCCCTTCTTGATATGTAACTTACTCATTTCTGATTCGCTTTTATTATAGCACTTCGGGCGCCAGTGAAACAACCTTCATATTCACGGTACGAAGCTCACGAGCCACAGGGCCGAAAATACGGCTAGCACGCATGTCGCCAGCAGCATTTAGGAGCACACAGGCGTTATCGTCGAAGCGGATGTATGAACCATCGGCACGACGCACTTCCTTCTTCGTTCTTACGATGAGTGCCTTAGATACAGTACCCTTCTTGAGATCGCTCCCGGGGATAACGCTCTTCACTGACACTACGATAACATCACCGACAGAGGCATAGCGGCGACGAGTACCACCGAGTACACGGATACAGAGGGCTTCCTTAGCTCCGCTGTTGTCGGCAACTACGAGTCTTGACTCTTGTTGTATCATAATTACTTAGCTCTTTCGATAATATTAACTAGTCTCCATCTCTTGGTACGGCTGAGAGGACGAGTTTCCATGATACGTACAGTATCACCGATGTTACACTCGTTCTTCTCATCGTGAGCGTGGTACTTCTTTGTCTTATTTACGAACTTACCATAGATCGGGTGCTTCTCCTTCCACTTAACGGCGACCGTAACGGTCTTGTCCATCTTGTTGCTAGAAACAACGCCGACGCGTTCTTTTCTTAATCTTCTCTGTTCCATTGGGTCACCCATTAATTATTGTTGAGTTCGCGCTCACGAAGAATGGTCTTCATCTGAGCAATACCACGACGCATACGGCGGATCTCAGCCGGATTGTCTACAGGTGATACGGCATGATTAACACACTTCTGCGTGTATGCAGCCTCTTCGGCTACGATACGCTCCTGCAATTCAGCCGTAGTTAGAGCCTTAATTTCTGCTAATTTCATTGCTTATTACAGGTTAGTGTTAGACATATCATAGTCACGACGCACTACGAACTTAGTCGTTACGGGGAGCTTCTGCGCAGCTAGACGGAGAGCTTCTTTGGCAACTTCGTAAGAAACGCCTTCGATCTCGAACAGCATACGACCGGGAGTTACGTTGGCAACGAAGCCTTCTGGAGAACCCTTACCCTTACCCATTCGGACGTCGGCAGGCTTCTTGGTGATTGGCTTATCTGGGAAGATGCGCACCCACACCTGACCTTGACGCTGCATATAACGTGTAACGGCGATACGCGCAGCCTCGATCTGACGACCAGTGATCCAGCGTGTGCCGAGAGACTTGATTCCGAAAGAACCGAAGGCCAGCTGGTTGCCACGCATGGCGTTGCCCTTGGCGCGACCCTTCTGGACTCTTCTAAATTTAGTTTTCTTTGGTTGTAACATTTCTTCTTTTCTTCGTTAAATGTTAGCGATTGCCTCTTCTTCCACCACGGTTGCGACGACCGCCATCACGGCGTCCACCGTCTCTCTGAGCCTTGGGCTGTGCGAAGTTGGGAGCTAGGTCACGCTTCTCGTAAACTTCACCCTTACAAATCCACACCTTGATACCCAAGATACCTACCTTCGTCAAGGCTTCGGCGCGAGCGTAGTCGATGTCTGCACGCAGTGTATGCAGAGGCGTACGACCCTCCTTATACATCTCGCTACGAGCGATTTCCGCTCCGTTGAGACGACCAGACACCTGTACCTTGATACCTTCTGCTCCGGTGCGCATTGCAGAGGCAATAGCCATCTTCACTGCACGACGATAGGCAATCTTTCCTTCGAGCTGGCGAGCGATGTTGTCTGCTACAATAGCAGCATCGATCTCGGGCTTACGTACCTCGAAGATGTTGATCTGAACATCCTTGTTCGTGATCTTCTTAAGCTCTTCTTTGAGCGTATCTACATCCTGACCACCCTTGCCAATTACGACACCGGGGCGAGCAGTGCAGATCGTGATTGTAACGAGCTTAAGTGCGCGCTCAATAACGATGCGAGAAACGCTTGCCTTAGCCAGACGAACATTCAGATAGCGGCGAAGACGATAATCTTCAAGCAGCTTTTCGCCATAGTTATTGCCACCATACCAGTTGGAATCCCATCCGCGGATGTATCCCAAACGATTTGCTATTGGATTAATCTTTTGTCCCATCTGACTAATTAGTTATTTTTTGTATCCACGAAGATCGTAACGTGGTTTGAACGCTTACGAATTCTATATCCACGACCCTGTGGAGCTGGACGCATACGCTTGAGGGTAGCAGCACCATCCACGAAGATACGTGTGATGAAGAGCTCACCATCCTCTGCCTTACGTTCATTCTTTTGTTCCCAGTTTGCGATAGCCGAGCGAAGGAGCTTCTCTACACGTGCAGAAGCCTCCTTGTTGGAGAACTTCAGTACGCCTAGGGCACGGTTCACTTCCATCCCACGCACCATGTCTGCTACAAGACGCATCTTACGAGGCGACGTAGGCACGTTGCGCAGAGAAGCGAAGTAAGTGCTCTGGAGCGCTTCCTTGCGAGCTTCGGCTGACTGTCTTTTTCTTGCACCCATTTTCTCTTAATAATTTATTATTTAGATACCTGAAGTGTGATCTTACTTCAGCCGATTACTTCTTCTTGTTACCACCGTGACCACGGAAAGTACGCGTAGGAGAGAATTCACCTAGCTTGTGACCTACCATGTTCTCCGTTACGAAAACGGGGATAAACTTATTACCGTTGTGCACCGCAATGGTGTGACCCACGAAATCGGGGCTGATCATTGAGGCACGTGCCCATGTTTTGATGACTGACTTCTTGCCACTCTCATTCATCGCCAAGACCTTCTTCTCGAGCTTGAGATTAATATATGGACCTTTCTTTAGTGAACGACTCATAATTCTGTTGGATTAATCAATTACTTCTTACGTCTTTCGATGATGTACTTAGAAGAATGCTTCTTCGGAGCACGTGTCTTCAGACCCTTAGAGTAGAGACCAGTGCGAGAACGTGGGTGTCCACCCGATGCACGTCCTTCACCACCACCCATTGGGTGATCTACTGGGTTCATAACTACACCTCGGTTGTGAGGACGACGGCCGAGCCAGCGAGAGCGACCAGCCTTACCGCTGCGCTCTAGAGCGTGGTCGCTATTGCCTACGCTACCGATAGTAGCCTTACAAGCAGATAGGATACGACGCGTCTCGCCCGAAGGCATCTTAATCACAACATATGTTCCTTCACGTGAAGTCAGCTGAGCAAATACACCGGCAGAGCGAACCATCTTGGCACCTTGACCAGGACGGAGCTCAATGTTGTGGATAATAGAACCAACCGGAATGTTTGCAAGAGGTAGGCAGTTACCTACCTCGGGGGCAGCTTCTGCACCCGACATCACAGTCTGGCCAACCTGCAGACCATCAGGAGCGAGGATATAAGCCTTAGCTCCGTCTACATAATACAGCAGAGCGATACGAGCTGTACGATTGGGATCATACTCGATGCTCTTAACTGTAGCAGGGATGCCATCTTTGCTTCTCTTGAAGTCGATAAGACGAAGCTTCTGCTTGTGACCGCCACCGATATAGCGCATAGTCATCTTACCGGTGTTGTTACGACCACCAGACTTCTTCTTACCTACTACGAGAGACTTCTCTGGTGTGCTTGCCGTGATGGTATCAAACGCACCAATAACTTTGTGTCTCTGCCCCGGCGTTGTGGGCTTCAATTTACGTATAGCCATTTCTTAGTTTAGATATTTGCGTAAAAGTCGATGGTCTGACCTTCTTGTAGCGTAACCACTGCCTTCTTGAACGCAGCAACCTTGCCACGTAGTAAACCACTCTTCGTATAGCGAGCCTTGCGCTTACCGCTATAATTCATCGTGTTTACGCTTTCGACCTTTACATTATACATAGCTTCGATAGCTTTCTTGATCTCGATCTTGTTGGCATCAGGAGCAACGCGGAAAGCGTAACGCTCGGGCATCTTCTCCGTGATGGCTGTCATTTTTTCCGTAATGATCGGCTTGATGATAATTCTCATTGATAGATACCTCCCTATTATGCCTTAAATTGTTCGTTAATCACAGCTACAGAAGCCTCCGTCAGAATGAGCTGCTTGCAGTTGAGCACAGCGTATGTGCTAAGCTGGCGAGCGCTCAGAAGGAGAGCTGTAGGAATGTTGCGAGCAGAGAGAGCCACATTGTCGCTGATCTGGTCAGCTACGAAGAGAGCCTTCTTGCCTTCTACATTCAGAGCCTTAGTTAGCTCTACGAAGTTCTTAGTCTTTGGAGCTTCGAAGTCGAAGTTCTCAACAACCGTAATCGCACCAGCTGCTAGCTTGTGTGCAAGTGCAGAGCGACGAGCTAGCCCCTTGAGCTTCTTGTTGAGCTTGAAGCTATAGTCACGTGGGGTAGGACCGAATACACGACCACCACCTACAAGCAGAGGAGAGTTGATATCACCACGACGAGCACCGCCGCCACCCTTCTGACGGATGAGCTTGCGCGTACTACCAGAGATTTCACTACGCTCCTTAGACTTGTGGGTACCCTGACGTTGGTTAGCAAGATACTGCTTTACATCCAAGTAAATAGCGTGATCATTGGGCTCGATGCCGAATACAGCATCGTCGAGGACGATCTTGCGACCTGTGTCTTCACCCTTTATGTTAAATACACTTAGTTCCATTTACTTTTCGATTACGACGATTGAACCTTTAGCACCGGGCACACTACCCTTAACGAGAAGGAGGTTGTGCTCGGGCATTACCTTAATCACTTCGAGGTTCTGAACCGTTACACGCTCATTACCTGTCTGACCGGCCATACGTGTTCCCTTGAATACCTTAGCAGGATACGAGCACGCACCTACAGAACCGGGAGCACGAAGACGATTGTGCTGACCGTGGGTAGCTTGACCTACACCACCGAAACCATGGCGCTTAACAACACCTTGGAAACCTTTACCCTTTGAAGTACCAACAACGTCTACGAAGACGCTATCCTCAAAGAACTTCACATCAATCACATCGCCTAGATTGTACTGACTACAATCAAAACCCTTGAACTCGGCCAAGTGTCTCTTGGGGCTCACACCAGCCTTGGCATAGTGACCCTGAAGGGGCTTGCTTGTGTTCTTCTCCTTTGCATCAGAGAAGCCAAGCTGTAGCGCTTCATAGCCATCCTTTTCCAAGGTCTTGATCTGCGTAACCACGCAAGGACCTACTTCAATAACAGTGCATGGAAGATTCTTTCCCTCGGCACTGAAAACGGATGTCATTCCGATTTTCTTTCCTAATAAACCTGGCATTTCAGTTTCTATTTATTAAACTCACACTTTGATTTCAACTTCTACACCGCTAGGAAGCTCTAGCTTCATTAGCGCATCTACAGTTTCGGCTGTAGAGTTGTGGATGTCGATTAGTCTCTTATAAGAGCTTAGCTCAAACTGCTCACGAGACTTCTTGTTTACGAATGTTGAACGGTTCACCGTGAAGATGCGCTTATGCGTTGGGAGCGGAATTGGACCGCTCACCAGTGCACCAGTAGCCTTCACAGTCTTTACGATCCTCTCGGCAGACTTATCCACGAGCATATGATCGTAAGACTTCAACTTGATTCTAATCTTTTGGCTCATATATCTTATACTGGGGTATTTACTACTTAATCAAATCTACACGACCACCTACTTCCTCAAGTACTGCGCGAGCGATACCACTAGCCACCTCTGCATAGTGAGAGAAGGTCATAGAGTTGGTAGCACGACCAGAAGTAATCGTACGAAGCTGTGTCACATAGCCGAACATCTCCGATAGGGGCACCTTAGCCTTAACTAGTGTAGCACCACCGGGCGTAGAGTCCTGACCCTCGGGTAGACCACGACGCTTGTTAAGGTCACCAATCACAGAACCGATATAGTCGTCTGGAGTTTCGACCTCGAGGTGCATGATAGGCTCGAGTAGCACGGGACCTGCCTGAGCGCAAGCACTCTTGAAAGCCTCACGAGCTACGATCTCGAACGAAAGCTGGTCAGAGTCTACTGGGTGGAAGCTACCATCAAGCAGCGTTACCTTCAGCTTATCTACCGCATAGCCAGCAAGCACACCATTCTTCATAGCGTTCTGGAAGCCCTTCTGTACAGATGGAATGAACTCCTTGGGCACGTTACCACCCTTCACCTCATCGATGAACTGTAGATCGCCCTCGAAGCCTTCGTCTGCAGGCTCAACACGTACAATGATATCAGCGAACTTACCACGACCACCAGTCTGCTTCTTATAAACTTCACGCAGCTCCACTGGACGTGTGATAGCCTCCTTGTAAGAAACCTGTGGCTTACCCTGATTAGCCTCAACCTTAAACTCACGCTTCAGACGGTCGATGATGATCTCAAGGTGAAGCTCACCCATACCACTGATCACAGTCTGACCAGTCTCTTCGTTGGTCTGCACACGGAATGTTGGGTCTTCTTCGGCTAGCTTAGCAAGACCTACGCCTAGCTTGTCGAGGTCCTTCTGTGTCTTAGGCTCGATGGCGATACCGATCACAGGATCTGGGAATGTCATTGACTCCAGAGTGATTGGGTTGTTTTCGTCGCAAAGTGTATCACCCGTACGGATATCCTTGAAGCCTACACCAGCACCGATGTCACCACAGCCAATTACCTCCATAGGGTTCTGCTTGTTTGAGTGCATCTGGAAGAGGCGAGAGATACGCTCCTTCTTACCGCTGCGAGAGTTGAATACGTATGAACCAGCGTGTAGCTCACCAGCATATACACGGAAGAAGCACAGACGACCTACGTATGGGTCTGTAGCGATCTTAAACGCAAGTGCTGTAAGAGGAGCCTCTGGGCTAACCTCACGCTCAATGACTTCGTTCTCATCATCTGGGCTAGTACCCTTGACTACTGGGTAGTCTATTGGGCTTGGCAGATAAGAGCAAACAGCATCTAGCAGAGGCTGAACACCCTTGTTCTTGAATGAAGAACCGCAGAGCACTGGGTTGATCTTCATGTCGATCGTACCCTTACGTAGAGCTACGCGGATTTCGTCTTCTGTGATCGTAGAAGGATCGTCGAAGAACTTCTCCATGAGCACATCGTCGCACTCGGCAAGAGCCTCAAGCATCTTCTCGCGCCACTCCTCAGCCTCAGCTTGTAGCTCAGCTGGGATATCTACAATGTTGTAGTGCTGACCCTGCTCATCACCTTCCCATACAAGACCCTTCATAGTCACTAGATCGATGACGCCTTGGAACTTCTCCTCCTGACCAATAGGGATCTGAATGGGCACTGGGTTAGCACCTAGTACCACACGAATCTGACGCACTACTTCTAGGAAGTTGGCACCAGAGCGGTCCATCTTGTTCACGTAGCAGATACGAGGGACACCGTACTTAGTAGCCTGACGCCATACTGTCTCGGACTGTGGCTGCACACCACCTACCGAGCAGTATGTAGCGATCACACCATCAAGCACACGAAGCGAACGCTCCACCTCTACAGTGAAGTCTACGTGCCCCGGAGTGTCGATCAGGTTGATCTTATACTTGGTATCGTTGTAGTTCCAGAATGTAGTCGTAGCGGCAGATGTGATCGTGATACCACGCTCCTGCTCCTGCTCCATCCAGTCCATCGTTGCGCCACCATCGTGCACTTCACCGATCTTGTGAGTAAGACCTGTGTAGAAGAGAATACGCTCAGACGTAGTTGTCTTACCTGCGTCGATGTGCGCAGAGATACCGATATTACGGGTTAGTTCTAGATGTTTATCGTTTGCCATATCCGTGCTGTATTAGAATCTGAAGTGAGCGAATGCACGGTTAGCCTCGGCCATACGGTGCATATCTTCCTTACGCTTGAAGGCGGCACCTTGGCTATTGTAGGCATCCATAATCTCAGCAGCGAGCTTATCGGCCATAGTCTTGCCACCACGCTTGCGTGCGAATAGGATGAGGTTTTTCATAGAGATAGACTCCTTGCGCTCAGCACGGATCTCAGTAGGCACCTGATAGGTAGCACCACCGATACGACGGCTCTTCACCTCTACCTGTGGTGTAATGTTGTCCAATGCTGCTTTCCAAACCTCAAGAGCAGTTTTTTCTTCCTGCTGTGACTTGCCCTCTACAATCTTGAGAGCAGTGTAGAAAATATCGAAGGCAATACTCTTCTTGCCATCGTACATCAGGTGATTAACGAACTTAGTCACCTTCACATCACCAAATACGGGATCAGGAAGCACCTGTCTCTTTTTGGGCTTTGCTTTTCTCATTGTCGTTTAAAATTTCGTTTTGTCGATTGGTTGCTGTCTTCTTCTGTCTTCAACGCCCTCGCTAGGGCATTTACTCAACCTGTTTTTAGCCTATCCAACGAACTCAAAACTGGTTCTTAAATTATTGTTTGCCGCACCGTCTGCGACTCGGGGCGCTTGCGCCCTATTCTCTTTGGTTAGCCGAGAGCAAACTACTTCTTCTTACCCTTAGCTGGAGCTGCGGCTGCCTGTCCGGGCTTAGGACGCTTAGCACCATACTTAGAGCGACGCTGCGTACGACCATTAACACCAGCTGTATCAAGCGTACCACGCACAATATGATAGCGCACACCGGGGAGGTCCTTAACACGACCACCACGCACGAGTACGATGCTGTGTTCCTGTAGGTTGTGACCTTCTCCGGGGATATAAGCATTCACTTCCTTAGAGTTTGTCAAACGAACACGAGCTACCTTACGCATAGCTGAGTTTGGCTTCTTAGGCGTAGTGGTGTACACACGCACACACACGCCACGACGCTGAGGGCAAGCATCTAGAGCAGGGCTCTTACCCTTCTCTACGATAGTCTCGCGACCCTTTCTAACCAATTGTTGAATTGTAGGCATCTTTTCTTTTAAACTATTATAATACTGTTACTTATCCTTATTCAGTATCGGCGAAGCGACCTATCGGCACACTCCACACGGCTTGCAAAGGTACACATATTTTTCAATTTAGCAAAACCTAACAGCAAGATAACCACACGGGTAGCATACACTCCATACAGCACAGACTACCTGCATATACACCCCCACTCAGACACGACACTAGAAAAAAGTGAGAAAAAGCCATGCCCCAACATAATCCGAATACAGGCAACTCGGGAACAACAATGAACAGCAACAGATTTTCACAGTTTAGTAGAGTTTTAGCGTCTTACGGGGGGAAGCCCCTACGAATGGGGGCGAAAAACAGCAGACCGCGTATTTGGCCTCTAGAAGGCTCTAGGTTGCGTCCGACCTCGTTTTGGCACTTAGTGTCCCAGCCGAATAAAGATAACCGCTTAAAACGAACAATCCACAAACAACTAATAACTAGATACATAAAACACTCATCAAGCTAATTTTATGCTTTCGTGTCACACTTTTGGGGATTTCTCCCCATCAATTTCCTCGGATTAGTGGACACATCACCCAGTATTAACCCACCAACCCCAAAAAGTCTTCCCATTAATTTGCTCAACAGTCGCCTCAATCTTCCCAAACCTCCCTGCCGTCCGGCTAAACCTTCACCTAGTCTATTTACATTTCATAACACAAAAGGAGCAAAATCGCACCCTAAATCTTTCCGAGTTTGTAGCGGCGGCGTGTGCTTCGTCGCCGCCCGACAGGCGGAACAAATCCCCCTTCTTTGCAAGAGCAAAGCCAATAATCATCAAGCGTAGCTGAGGTTACTCCGTCTTATAGGGCTGAGGCGCCACATATATATGGTGGGCAGAGCGAAGCCGTAAATCTTTGCTGTATTTTCGTAGATACGTTTGCAAATCAACAAGCCCTAGCCCAATAAAAATCCTACGGTGTACGCTGCCCCTAGCCTTCACCTCTAACCTAGAGAGCCATGCCTCAGAGGCGAAGCAACCAGACATCAAACCCAGTATCACACTCTTCCTAGTGGACGATATGGGGTGGCAGAACTGCTCGCTTCCATTCACAGATACCCCCCACTAGGCTAAACTCTACCTACCGAACACCCAACCTAGAACCAAACCTCTCGGAGCAAATAGACCTATCGGCTCGCTACCTTAGACACACGCTGACTAGCTAGACGGCTACCCCAAAGGCTCAAGGCAGCAAATGCCCAGCGCCCATACGCCATACGAGAGGCCAAGCCAACGATATTGCCTTAGCCCAACGGCACACTCTAGGCTAAGCATATCCCTTCAACTCATTGGTAGCTAAAAGATGTATGATTATTGCTAATTTTGTGGACTAAGATTTTCGGAGCAATATGGCTGATAACAATAAGAAAGCGCCTCGAGGGGCGAATAAATCCACAACAAGTAAGAAAAAAAATAGCGGGGGCTCACTCTTCAAGCGTCTACATCGTGGTACGGGAACAATATCCAAGAAAATCATGGATAATATGCGCAACGGCCGCCTGACCATAGTATTCGGCTTCTTGATTGGCTTCTTGACAATCAGTTCTCTGCTAGCGATGACCTCCTTCCTCTGGACAGGTGGTCAAGATCAGAACCTCATCAACGCAGCTATGGACGCAGAGGGGCTGGAGGTGAGTGGGCAGAAAGCCCGCAATGCACTAGGCATCATCGGGGCACGCTGGGCAGACACGCTCTTCAATGACCTATTCGGGTGGGGGACCTTCCTCCTGATGGGCTTCTTACTATACTTGACTTACTTCCTACTATGGCATCATCGCAAGGGGGGGCTTCATCTGCTCAAGGTCTTCGTGCAGATGGGGTTCTGGACGGTATGGACCTCTATCTTCGCCGCTTCGCTACAGAAACTCTTCTCGTCCGACAGCTATCTACTATGGGGTGGCGAGCAGGGAGATATGCTTGTGCGTAGTATCCAGCGCAACTTCGACACCCTTGGTCTAGTTGTCGTGCTCATCGTGAGCCTACTCGTAGGGCTGATACTGATGAGCGACCGAGTATTCGCCGCCGTCAAGGAGCCACGCCTACCAGATGTAGATGCTATACCAAGGCCGAAAAAAGAGTGGCTAGAGCGCTTAGCTTTCTGGAAAAGGCTTGACGAAGAGAATAGCCATGAAGAGGCGAACGAAGCTCTAGAAGAGATCACTGAGCACCCAGCACAGCAGCCTTCGTATACCGAACCCAATCACTTAGCCGAGGAAGCCGAGGAAAAGCCTGTGCCCGCTCCTATAAATAGGCCAGTGCCCCCTACCCCAACCCGTAGCGTCGAGAGCCCAAGCGGTCTAATCATCGAGGAGGCTCCCAAGGACGACCTCATCGAGGTGGCGCACCGGCCAGAGCATCTGGCTCCCGGGCTACAATACGAGCATTACCACCGCCCCAGCATCGAAATGCTCCGTGAACACGAGCAGGGTGCCAAGGCGCAGAGTGTGGACGAGATTGAGTACAACAAGCAGCGCATCATCGACACGCTAGCTAGCTTCAAGATGCGTGTGACGCCCTACAAGGCGACGATCGGCCCTACCGTAACCCTCTATGAAGTCATTCCCGATCAGGGCATCAAGGTATCTCGCATCAAAACGATGGAGGACGACATCGCTATGGGGCTCAAGAGCGAGGGCGTACGCATCATCGCCCCAATGCCGGGCAAGGGGACTGTCGGGATCGAGGTCCCCAACTCTACACCACAGACCGTGTCGATGCGCACGATCTTGGCCTCACGCAGATACAACGATCTGCTCGATGAGATGGCTCTACCCATCGGCATCGGCAAGACCATTACCAATGAGCCATTCGTCTTTGACCTCGCCAAGATGCCACACATGCTCATCGCTGGGGCCACAGGGCAGGGTAAGAGCGTCGGGCTAAACGCTATGATTACCTCACTGCTCTACAGCAGACGCCCCGAAGAGCTGAAGTTCGTACTCGTAGACCCCAAGATGCTCGAGTTTAGTGTGTACGCCCCTCTAGAGCGTCACTTTATGGCCAAGCTGCCCGATGCCCAAGATGCCATTATCACCGATATGAGCAAAGTGGTGCCTACACTCAACTCGCTCTGCGTAGAGATGGACAACCGCTACCGCTTGCTTACCCAAGCCAAGGTGCGCAACATCAAGGAGTACAATGCTCAAGTCAAGGCAAACATCAACGTCGCCCTACATCAAGGAGAGCTGATGCCCTACATTGTCTTGATCGTCGATGAGTTTGCCGACCTGATCATGACCTCGGGCAAGGAAGTCGAGCAGCCGATCGCTCGCCTAGCACAGAAAGCACGTGCGGCAGGTATCCACATGGTTATCGCCACACAGCGTCCGTCTACGGACGTCATCACGGGCTTGATTAAGGCAAACTTCCCTGCACGTATTGCTTTCAAGGTATTCTCCATGGTAGACTCACGTACCATTCTCGACTCACCGGGAGCCAATCAGCTCGTCGGTCGTGGGGATATGCTCTTCTATCAGGGCAAGGAGATGGTACGTATTCAGTGTGCTTTCCTCGACACGCCCGAGACAGAGCAGATTGTAGGCCACATATGCGCTCAGGAGGGGCCTGCCGCAGCCTATCAGCTACCCGAGTACGTACCCGAGGGTGACGAGGGAGGCAAGAGCTTCGACCCGAACCAGAAGGACAGCCTATTCGACGAAGTTGCCAGACTGGTGGTCAATAGCCAAGTCGGCTCAACGAGCAATATCCAGCGCAAGTTCAACATCGGCTACAATCGTGCGGGTCGCCTAATGGATCAGCTCGAGGGAGCGGGTATAGTTAGCCCACCCGATGGCAGCAAGCCTCGCGAAGTTTATATCAAGGATATCGCTTCTCTGGAGCATCTGCTCGAACAGCTTAGATAGGAAAGCCTCAGGATCAAGAGGAAATATCGAAGCACCCGAAAGCGTTAGATAGCTAGAAATATATCAAAACAGACGAACATGAATAAGATAAACAAGGGGCTACGCCGTGGCCTCGGCAGATATATGGCCCTAGGCGTGCTCCTATTGGCTACGGCCCTTGGGGCTTCGGCGCAGATAAAGCCTAGCGAACTGATGCAGCGTGCCGAGCGTGCGCTCTATGGTGTAGGCAGCAGCATGGCGGACTTCACCTCGGTCTACTACGACCACAAAGGACAGGAACAATCGTCGGTCAAGGGTCGTATAACCCTGCAAGGGGAGAGCTTCCGCCTAGAGTATGGGGCCATCACGGCCGTCTATGCGAATGGCACACTCACATATTACAATGCCGAGGAGGCAACGCTTACCCTTAGCCAGCCAACTCAGGAGGAGCTGCTGCAAATTAATCCGCTCCACTTCCTACGTTCACGAGGCAAGGGCTACAAAGTGGAGACACTCCCCGCCAGCAAATCAACCGAGATCCTAGGCTTCACGCCCAAGACAAAGAGCGAGATGCAACAACTGGAGGTAAGCTTCCTGCGCAGTAGCTCCGTGCCTCACGAGGCTGTAGTGATCGGCAAAGATGGATCACGTCTAGTGGTACGCATCGCTGATCTGAAACACCAGAGCGCACAGCCTGCGGGCTACTTTGCTCTAACGGCAAAACAGTTCCCCGGCTGCGAAGTCGTGGACATGCGCTAGAGAGCACCTCTCGCTCCTTGGCCCTAGGGGAGGCTAACCAAGGAGCCTAAGACAACAACAATAGATGAATACAAGAATACAAGAAGTACTGAAGAAGTTTTGGCATCGACATGGTGTCGAAGGGGGGGCGTTTCGTGCGGCGTTTTTCGACATGGATGGTGTACTCTTCGACTCGATGCCTGCACACTGCCGTTCATGGCTCGAGACTGCTCACTCTGCTGGGCTAGAGATGAACGAGCGAGATGTCTATATGTTTGAAGGGCAAACTGGCGGATTTACGATCAATCTGCTCTTTCGCCGCACACATGGCAGAGAGGCGACAGAGGAGGAGCGCAAAACGATTTATCAAACGAAAAGCAATCTATTCGGCCGCTACAATAGTGGTGCCTCTATCCCCAATGCAGATGCCGTGGTTGCGGCCATGGGAGGCCTAGCACGTGTGCTGGTAACGGGCTCATCTCAGCCCTCTCTACTGGGCAAAGTACAGCAGGCCTTCCCAGATGCTTTCGCTCCCGAACGCATGGTTACGGGGTTAGATGTGCGCCTAGGCAAACCAAACCCAGAGCCTTATCTGATGGCTCTTGCGAAGGCCGAGGTACAACCATGGGAGGCTCTTGTGATTGAGAACGCACCCATGGGTGTTCGTTCGGCACATGCCGCAGGCTGCTTCACCATAGCTGTGAACACGGGACCTCTACCCGATGACGAACTATGGGAGCAGGGAGCCGATCTCGTCCTACCCAATATGCAAGCATTGCTCGACTTACTACCAGAGCTTGGCATCAAGCAACCATAATCCCCCCAAAGAGCGGCCACAATCGCTCTGCAATAAAACATAAAAGGCGCATCGAGCTCGCTCGATGCGCCTTTTATGTTTGGTCGATTACCGAAGTTGCTTACTTCACTTGTACCTTATATACGGCTGATTTTACCTTAACGAGGTAAGCGCCAGAGGCTACAGCGACCTTGTGCGATGCTCCTTGCGTAGCCACACTTGCCACTAGTTTACCTGCGAGGGTGTACACCTCAACCTGAGTACCTGCTTCAACACCTTCTACGATGACAGCACCTTCGCCAGCCAATACCTTAGCCTTGGCTACGTCTACGCCATCAACTGCGGTATTCTTGACGAATACAGCCTCAATCACATAGTCAGTATCTACGGGAACATTAAAAGATGTATGCTCAGGATTACCTGCAATTGCCAAGAAGTTAACCCCATTCATCAGCAGCTCTGACAGCTTGTATCCCTTTGCAGGTACACACTTGACAACGATAGTTTCATTGGCTTGCACCTTGTCACCTGACTTAACCTCAGAGCCGTCTGACTTATTCGTAATGCTGAGTGTACCTCCCTCATTGTTCTTGACACTATAGGTTACAGTATATGCCTTAGCAGCGGCTTCCTGAGCCTCTACTACGACAGTCGTATTCTCCGTAACGGTGAGTGCGATCAAGTGATTTTCATCTAGATCCTTTAGGCGTTCTTTGTTGTTGACCTTGAGGCTTGTCAGCTCGAAACCCTCCTTGGCATTCACGAATAGATAAACCCTAGTGCCACCTTCTACTCGGTTGCCCACGGGGCTGTCATCATCTAGAGCAGTAACAACCTCTACTTTCGTATTATCAAACTGAACCTTGAATTCATAAGTCTTAGGAGCGAAGACCACCTTGATCTTTGTATCCTCCATAATATCGACTGAGATGAAATCCGTGTCCTCCATTTCGCCGATCTTCTCAACGTCATTAACGAGGATGGAGATTGGTTCATAGTTTTCTTTTGCCCTCACAATTACCCAAAGATCGGTGTCCTTAGCTATGGGCTTAGAAATATCAACCTTCTCGCCAGTTTCAACATCCTCAAACTCTACCTCTCCCTTGTTTGTGTCATACTCAACAGTTACCATAAACTCATCTGCTGGTACAGGAGGCGTTTCCTTGCTGTGAATGTTAATCATGAAGTCGCAGATAGTACCACGGTTAGCAGAAAGGCTGTTTGATCCATCAGCCGCTCCGGGATTACCGCAAGGATTGATGTTATCCCAGTCAGCCTTGAAGCGGACGTAAGTCAAACCAGTATTTGCACTCTCTGGAATTGTGAATACTGGTAGCTTACCACCATTAAATACATCTCCCTTAGGAATGGTTTCGCCTAAGCTATTCTTAAAATCTCCTGTACCATTCTTACGATAGTGTGTGTAAGACACAAGCTCTGTTTGTTCATCAAACACCCCGTCTTGGTTGTAGTCGATATAGAGATAGAAGTGCGTCCAGTGCAAGTTGTAGAAGGTTGGCGCAACATTCAGCTGATCCCCCTTGGTAGCCTGCAGGACAGAGGCAGTCTTATCGAAGTTGATTTTTGTCTGTGCAGTAGCATTTGCCCCCGCTACTTCCACGGTGAAAGTCTGAGCTTCGCCGCCCTTAGTAGCACCAGTTATTGGCAACGTACGTACAACGCGGTCTGTACCTCCACGCTTCTTCGCAACCTCATCCCACTTACAAAATGCTGAGTAGTCTGCCTGTGCGTTGGCTGGCAATGACATTGTACTAGCTCCCAAAAGAGCCATAGCCGCTAATAAGTAACGCTTCATAATCATTGATAATCGTTAAATAATTTATTAAATTAAGTTTATTCTGGGTCAAAGATATGAAAAATATCAACCAAACATCATCTATATCCCCGAAAATTAAATTCAACCACCCCATCCTTCAAGATATATTAAGGTTTAAGCACCCCTGATATCCACAAACATCTACTAAATACGAAGACCAAGTCCGAGCTTATATTCGGACTTGGCCTTCGTAGAGCATTGTAGATCGCAATTCATTTCACCCACAATGCTCTTTAGGGGATATCGAAGAGCTTTATGCTCTACGAACTCTCGAGATACGCTCGCTACCCTTTGAGGTCCTCAAGCAGGATACGTACGGCAGCTTCTAGCTGAGTGTCCGTACCCTCTAGTGCCTTTTTCGGATCGAGCGGAATGCGTACATCGGGTTCGAGCTGCTTATTCTCGAGATAATCTCCCTCGGCAGTACGATAGCCTACGGCTGGGATACCGAAGTAGAGGCTTGGGTCTTGCAGGGTCACCCAGTTCACACTCGTCATCGTGCCGGGTACTGGCATACCTACGACCTTACCAATCTTCAGCTTCTGATAGACCCAAGGTGTGCCGTGGGCATTGCTATAGTCATCCTCGCAGACCAGCATAATGGAGGCATGGTTCCAGCGTCGGCTAGGCATCTCGCAGTAATCCTTGCCTCGGATCTCCTGCTGGAGGTACTTCTTACCCGTGAAGAACACCTCTATATCCTCGTGCAGACGCCCACCACCGTTGTGTCGAATGTCGATGACGATCCCCTTACGTCCGTAATAACGTCCGAGCACGTCGGCATAGGCAGTTCGGAAGCTAGGGTCGCCCATCGAGGGGATATGCACATAACCTAGCTGACCACCAGAGAGTCGCTCTACGATCTCGGCACGCTGCTTGACCCAACGTTTATAGAGAAGCCTCTGCAAGGCTCCCGAGCTGATGGGCTTGACGATCAGATCAAGTGTCTTGCCTGCCTCGGCAGAGCGATAGGTGATGAGCATACGTTTGCCCGCCTTGCCGTTGAGCAGGGGGAAGTAGTCCATACCAGCCTTAATCTCCACGCCGTCGATTGAGAGCAGGGTATCTCCCTTTTTCATACGGGACTCGGAGATGTCTAGCGGGCCACCTGCTACCACCTCGTCCACCACTAGACCGTCCTGACCTCTAGAGGGGGCGAAGAATAGGCCTAGCTCTGCCGTTGGCTTAGCGGCAGAAGAGCCTCGGTAACCCGATCCAGTGTGCGACACGTTAAGCTCGCCGAGCAGTTCGCTAAGCATCTCGGCGAAGTCGTGATTGTTGTTGATGTGTGGCAGATAGCGGCGGTAGTACTTGGTGAGTGCAGGCCAGTCCACACCGTGCATATCACTGCGGTAGAAGCGAAGCCCCTGCTCACGCTCCACTTCGTCGAACATGGCTACTCGCTCGTTTGCCCTATCTAGGTCTAGCTCTGCCGAGAGGCTGATGGCCTTGAAGCTATCGTCCTTGGGATTGAGCTTGCCCGACTGATCGCCAAGCACGAAGACAGACTTACCCTCCTTGTCGGTGGCGAAAGCAACGCTCCCAGCGTCCATCTTCTTGAGCAGTTTGGTCGTCTTCTTACGCAAGTCATGCACCCATAGGTCATACTTCTGCTCCACACTCGAGAAGTAATAGAGTTTCTTGCCGTCTGGGCTTAGGATAGCATCGCCTAGGTCCGAGGAGTTCGGGGTCAGGCGGACGTGTCTGTCCTCAATGTTGTCCCACTCGATCTCGATACTGGGGGTGCTGGCCTTGGGCTTATCTTTTCCGCCTTTCTCCCCTTCTTTAGCTTTCGCTTCTTTGGGCTTATTCAGCTCATGCTCCTCCTCGGTCATCTTGTACTGCTCGTAAGCCTTACGGTTGAGGAAGACCATCATCACGTCGGCAAGCGAACCCCAAGAGGCATGGTTGCGCATACCATACATATCGGTACGATAGATAAGGGCATTGCCATCGGCAGACCAACGGGGACTGTGAGCGAAGTAACCGCTGTTCGTTAGGTTGCGAACAGGGCTATCGCCATTGGCCGCTACGATCCCCACGTCATAGTAAGGGGCGTGCGCACGAGCTACGTAAGATAGGGCAATCCATTTGCTATCGGGCGACCACGCATACTCGATAGCTCCCGTACCGTCGTGCATCGTACGCTCGTCCGTCAGCTCTCGGAGCTTACCCGTGGCGAAGTTGTAGACGGCCAGCACCTTTCTATTGAGGACGAAAGCGATCTCTCTGCCGTCTGGGGAAAACTTAGGATAGGCCTTCTCTCCCTTGATGCTAGGCAATAGCTTCGTTTCCCTAACCAGAGTCGCATTGGCGAAGTCTGGATCTTGCTCACGCACTATCTCGGCCTTGTAGAGATCGAATAGCCCATCACGTGCGCTGGCATAGACTAGAGAGCGGCTATCCGAGCCGAAAGTCAATCCACGCTCTACGGCAGGAGTGGTGGTGATGCGCTTAGTTGTCTTATGATCGGCGGAGGAAACAAATACCTCGCCTCGGAAGGTGAAAGCGATGAGTTTGCCGTCTGGCGATACCTCTGTATCTCGGACCTCTCGCCCAGCCTTGAGGCTAGCTAGCTCTGTGTCCTGAACATCGTTGATAATCCTGACGGACACAAGCTGTGGAGCTTGCCCCGGCATCATCGTATAGATCTGCCCCGCATAGCCGAAGCAGAGTTTGTCCTCTCGAGAGGCTGAGAGAAAACGTACTGGCTCTCCCGTGAAGTTGGTCAATGCCGTGGGCTGGGTGGACGAGAGGCCAAGGCGATAGACATTCATCGTCTTACCCCCCTGCTCACTTAGGTAGTAGATATGCTTCTTGTCTGCACTGTAGACTGGGTTGCGGTCTTCGCCTGCGTTGTGGGTGAGCTGACGGAAGGTCTGCCCCTTGGGGTCATACTCCATAATATCTCTAGCGATCGAGGAGGTATGGTGCTTGCGCCATTCGTTCTCCGCCCCCTTATGGTCGTGATAGAGTATTTTACCCTCGGCCGTTACCGTTGCATATTCGGCAGGTATACCGAGCAGAAGCTCTGGGCGTCCTCCCGTCGTGGCTACTTGGTAGAGTTCTGTTCGCCCTTTGCTAGGGAATAGCGTAGACTTGGCTTCGTCTTGAATTTGTGCTTTGAAGACGATGTGCTTGCCGTCTGGGGTAAAGGAATAGGGCGTTTCTGTCCCCGAGTGGGTCGTCAGCTGACGGGCTTGGCCACCCTGTGCATGCATCAGATAGATATTCACGCCGAGCTTATTACGATCGCTAACGAAAGCGATCTGCTTGCCGTCGGGCGACCAAATAGGACAGCTATCATAGGCCTCGTGGGCAGTTAGTCGCTTAGCCTCGCCTCCAGAGGCTGGCACGGTATAGATATCCCCCTTGTAAGTGAAAGCAATCTGCGTCCCGTCGGGCGAGATACTCGGATAGCGGAGCCATAGTGGCTCCTCGGCTGCCGTCGCTGTACCCAAGGCACTTGAAGCGATGATGCAGACCATCAGTTTCTTTAGATTCATAATGCTTCGTTGTAACTTAAAAATATCTGTACACAAAACTAGGAAGACTTTTTGGCTCCCTCTGCAGCCTGCGAGGATAATTAGCTACCGAAGCTCGGTATATAGCACAGAAGAAATTGCACTCGTATGGACAAATAGTTCTTTTGGTATAAACAAAAAGTTGCCAACGCACGTACAAAAGCTACAAACCAAGCCTTGGGATATACATTTCCAACCTTGAAATATATAAACCAAACCTTGAAATGTATATCTCAAGGCTTAGTTTATAATTTTACTAGGCAGAGAAATAAGTTTTTCTATGTAGTAGCACAACTTTATTTGCCTACGCCACCAGATTTTCCCCCTAGGCAAAGTGCAACTTACACGTAGGATCACGACAAGAAGCTCCTCAAATCCGTTAGACTCTTGCTGGCTCTAAAAGTCAGTCGGTAGTATAAAATAGCCAAATTCTGCACTATAACTGATGTTTTTTCATCATTATCTGTGCAGAATTTGGCTGTTTAGTGGCTTGATGTAGGGAGTATCGGGGCGGATTTATGGGCTAGGGAGGCCTCAATCCATAGAAAGTGATTAAACCTTTGAGGGCAAACCTTTTCTATCTTTGAAGTATTCATAAGTATAGGAACATCATCATTCTGCATATATGATCCTCAACTTCGACTTCAATGGCGCATCAACTTCGTCACTCAGTTCGGCAGAGCTAGAAGCCCTTCGCTCGGCGTATCTAGAGAGCTTCCCCGCAGACGAACAGCGTCCGTGGGAGCAAATCCTTAGCCCTATGGCCGAGGAGTTTCGCTTCGTCCCCATTTGCGACCAAGATGAGGCACTGGGCTTCGTAACACTCTGGGTACTGGGTAAGGTCGTCTACGTAGAACATCTCCTCACGCTCCAGCAGAGCCGAGGCAGAGGCCTAGGGACTAGGGTCATTGAGAGCATACTTGAGTATTGTGGTGAGCGCACACTAGTGCTAGAGGTCGAGCATGAGGGAGCTAGTGATATGGCCAGCCGACGGATCGGCTTCTATCGTCGCCTTGGGCTAAGCATTCAACCCATCGACTACCTCCAACCGCCCTATACAAGCGAGGGGGCGGCCGTTCCGCTACATCTGATGTGTAGCAAAGACCTCCCCCTATCCGACCTTGAGCAAATCAAGGCCGATCTATATAGGTATGTATATCGAGCAGAAATAGACTAGAGCATCAGGCTCAACGTCGAGCCTACACGCCAGAGCGGATCGGAGAGAGCTATCACCCTCTGGCCAGCCACAATCCGCCAGCTTTTGGGGGCATACTGATAGGAGCCATAGAGGCTGAGGCTCATACGCTCGGCAAACTGCCAGCGTGGCGAGAGGCTAACCCCTAGCCCAACACCTCTACGACTCTCTAAGCTATACCCAATAGGCTCATCGAGCGTCTGTGGCGCCTTAAACGCAACAAACCCACCAGCATCGACAAACAACCGACGGGGCAGCAACTCCAGAGTTCTCCCCCAGCCCAAGCGCAGGCTCAAGGCTCGTGCTCGCAAGCCAACGTCCTTGCCAGCCTCGGCATCAGCAAGTGACCAATCGTGTACGTCTGCACCCAACTCAGCCTCCGCAAAGTACCCCCTAGGCGAATAGCCCCAGCGAGCACCTACACCAAGCTGAGTAGTACGGTGCCGAGCTGTCAGCCCCTCTTGAGAGAATCGATCTGTACTATGCCCATATCTCAGGGGCATATAGAAGCTAATATCCGCTCCCTCAATCAACCCATCGTATGGAGCGCCATAGCTCGGCCTACGACCATAAACCACGTCCGAGAGCCAATAACCGAACTTCCCACTTAGATAGCCTAGAGCAGCCCCAGTGACTACATCACCAATCCAGTGTCGATTGTTGAGGATACGCCCTATACCCGTAGCAGAGGCGGCAGTATAGGAGAGCACAGAGAGCCACGGATAGCGTGCTCCATACTCCTGATGCAGTAGTGTCGCTGAGGTAAAAGCCATAGCCGTATGCCCCGAGGGGAACGAATTGTGGCTAGAGCCATCGGGCCGAAGCACCCCAGTAGTCGTTTTGATTGCATAAACAATAGCCAGCATAGAAGCCGTGGCTATGGCATCGGCTAACGCCATCTGACCTAGACTGTGGCTACTCCCCTCAACCCCCCAGAGGCGCATACCGATTTGGGCGGCAAGAGGCGCGAACTGCATATAGTCGTCGTAACGATTGTGGAAGGCTGGCACATGCGCCATACGCAAGTGGCGCACCTCGTGGTTGTAGAGATTATAGCCGACACCTATCGCTAAGGCAGGTAGAGCACGCCCCATAGAGCGCAAGAGCGGATGTGGCGCCGAGGGACTCAACCGTAGACTATCGGCAAGCATCTGGGTTGAGAGCCCAAGCCCCTCGGAAGACCGGCCAAGAGGCTCCAACAAAGGGAGTGACCCAACCTGCGGCATCACCTCAACTGCGCCAAGAGAAATAAGGCTTAGCCAAAGGCTACCAGCGACCGATAGCAAGCGTCTGCCAGTGATATTCATCAGTTATTGTATTGGGAAGATCGTGTGTGACCATCAGTATTGTACTATCCTTGGGAGCGAGCTCGGAGAGTAGCCCTCCGAAGAGCTCCTTATAGCTTCTATCCAAGAAGCTCATGGGCTCATCTAGCACGAGGAGCTCGGGACGAGCTGCCAAAGCACGAGCCAGCAAAATGCGCTGTAGCTGCCCACCACTAAGCCGCCCAATGGGTTCACGCGCATACTCAACTAGATCAATCGCCTCAAGCAGCTCCGAGATACGGTCATTTCGCTCACTCTGCCCAAGCGTTGTCCCCTGCAACCCCGAGGCAACGACCTCATAGGCATCTATCGGGAAGGCTCTATCAATGCGATTGATCTGTGGCAAATAGCCGATACTTGGCCGAGCAGCAGGACGGCCGTCGGAGCCATAGTACGAGAGCTGCCCACCCCTTATGGGGAGCAGCCCCAGCAGCGTCTTGACCAGAGTGGTCTTACCTGCCCCATTTGGCCCTACGATTGCCCAATGCTCTCCCCGAGCGACCTGCCAAGAGAAAGCATCAAGAACGGGCGTTTCGGGATAGCCAATACTGGCTCTATCAAACGAGAAGAGCAAACCGCCCTTAGCTCCTTGCAATACCTCCCTATTCATTGCTTAGAGCCGATGTAATCAGACGTAGCTGCTCTCCCCAATCTGCGCCAAGCGGATTGATCTCTACCTGCTTAGCTCCCAACTCCTCGGCTACGCTCTTGGCCAACTTCTCGTCAAACTCCTTCTGGATAAACACAGTCCTCACGCCAAGCTCTCTCGCCGTCTGAATCAACGTCTGTAGCTGCATGGGGGTAGGCTCCTTGCCGTCTTGCTCGATGACAAGCTGACGCAAGCCAAATTCCTCCGCAAAATCTGTGAGAGAGGGGTGAAAAATAACGAACGCCCGTGAGGGAGCCTTGGAGAGCCTCTGCCGGGTTTCCTGCTCAAGCGCAACAATCCGCTCCTGCAAGGCTAGATAACCTGCCCGATATACGCTATCGCCGACAGGATCGAGGCCACGCAGAGCCTCGTAGACCTGTTCCGACATCTGCCTAATACCACGTATGCCCGTCCAGTAGTGCGGATCATGGTGATGCTCATCTGCTGCGTGTAAACAAGCTCCCCGCAGCGAAATCAAGCTAAGTTCTGGGTACAACTCCCCTATACGACTGAGCCAGCTACGTTCAAAACCAAGATCTCCTACATAGAGATAAGCAGAAGCTCTGGCCAATGCAGCCAGATCCCGCGGCGTAGGCTCATAGCTCTCGGGGGTATTACCCTGAGGCAATAAGGTGATAACCTCTACCCGATCACCTGCAATCTCCTCGACCAAACTAGCCGTAGGGGCAATGGTAACCGCCAACCTAAACTTATCGGACTGATAACTCCCCCCTCCGACACAGCCGCCAAGAAAGAGAGCACCCAGAAAAAGCACCGTAATATAACGTATCATTGATTCGTCCATACCATTATTATTATGTAATATATTGGACAAAGATACTAATCATAGAGCAGTATCCACCGACTGCTAGCCCTTTTCTAACCCTCGAAGCGACAACACAGAGCTACGTTTCACGTGGAACACACCCACAACCTCCAAGAAGAGACCGTTGCACGGCATTTTGCCTGTTTTCGGTTAGAAACATTGTATATATCTCTGATTATTACTATCTTTAATATGTAATTAACTGTATTGACA